>NZ_DASRXP010000516.1:0-17207 GCF_035687465.1 Kribbella sp. | reverse complement strand
CGACGAGATCCCGGCCAAGTACAAGGGACTCCCTTGGGCCAGGCTCGGCGTGAACATCGAGGACCACTTCGACCCGCTGTACGTCGTACCGGCGGACAAGAAGGCGCAGATCCGCAAGCTGAAGGATCTGCTCAAGGACGCCGACGAGCTCTATCTCGCCACAGATGAGGACCGCGAGGGCGAGGCCATCGCGTGGCACCTGCTGGACGAGCTGAAGCCGAAGATCCCGGTCAAGCGGATGGTCTTCCACGAGATCACCCCGAAGGCGATCCAGGACGCGGTCGGCAATGCGCGTGATATCAACGACGCGCTCGTCGACGCCCAGGAGGCCCGGCGGATCCTGGACCGGCTGTACGGCTACGAGGTCTCGCCGGTGCTCTGGAAGAAGGTCATGCCGAAGCTCTCGGCGGGCCGGGTGCAGTCCGTCGCGATCCGCATGGTGGTCGATCGTGAACGCGACCGGATCGCCTTCCGTACCGCCTCGTACTGGGATCTCGACGCCGTACTGGACGCGGGCGAGGGCAAGACGCCGCGGCTGTTCCCGTCCCGGCTGGTGTCGGTGGACAGCAAGCGCGTGGCGCAGGGCCGCGACTTCGCCTCGACCGGTGAGCTGAAGAGCCAGAACACGGTCCACCTGGACGAGTCGACCGCTAGCGCGCTGGCCGTGGCGTTGCGGGACTCTTCCTTCACCGTCCGGTCGATCGAGTCGAAGCCGTACACCCGCAGGCCGTACGCGCCGTTCCGGACCACCACGCTGCAGCAGGAGGCCGGGCGCAAGCTGAACATGTCCGCCTCGCAGACGATGCAGGTCGCGCAGCGGCTGTACGAGAACGGCAACATCACCTATATGCGAACCGACTCGGTGACGCTGTCTGACACCGCGATCACCGCAGCCCGGGCTCAGGTCCGCGAGCTGTACGGCGCGTCGTACCTGCCGGACAAGCCGCGGGTCTACACCTCCAAGGTGAAGAACGCGCAGGAGGCGCACGAGGCGATCCGGCCGGCCGGCGAGGTTTTCCAGACCCCGGCGCAGACCGGGCTGTCCGGCTCGGAGTACCGGCTCTACGAACTGATCTGGATGCGGACCATCGCGTCGCAGATGAAGGACGCGGTCGGCAACAGCGTCTCGATCAAGATCGACGCCCGCGCCACCAGCGGGGAGAACTGCGAGTTCACCTCGTCCGGCCGGGTGATCACCTTCCACGGCTTCCTGAAGGCGTACGTCGAGGGCGCGGACGACCCGTCCGCCGGTACCGACGACCAGGAGACGCAGATCCCGGACGTGGCCGAGGGCGATGTGCTGCCCGCGACCGAGGTGGTCGCTTCCGGGCACGAGACGAAGCCGCCGGCCCGCTTCACCGAGGCGACGCTGATCGCGCAGCTGGAAGAGCGCGAGATCGGCCGGCCGTCGACGTACGCGTCGATCCTGGGCACGATCCAGGCGCGGGGCTATGTCTACAAGAAGGGCAACGCGCTGGTCCCGGCGTGGCTGGCCTTCGCCGTGGTCCGGCTGCTCGAGGAGCACTTCACCCGGCTGGTCGACTACGCGTTCACCGCGTCGATGGAAGACGTGCTCGACGACGTCGCCGCCGGGAACCTGGAGCGCGAGGGCGTGCTGGGCCGGTTCTACTTCGGTGACGACGGGATCGAGGGACTGCAGTCCATGGTCAGCGACCTGGGCGACATCGACGCCCGGGAGATGTCCACCTTCCAGGTCGGCCCTGCGGACAGCGGCATCGTCGTTCGCGTCGGCCGCTACGGTCCGTACGTCGAGGACAAGGACGAGCAGCGCGCCAACGTGCCGGAGGACCTGCCGCCGGACGAACTGACCGTCGAGAAGGCTCAGGAGTTGCTGAGCCAGCCGTCGGGTGTCGAGCTGGAGCTCGGTACGACGCCGGATACCGGGCTGAAGGTGGTCGCGAAGGCGGGTCGCTTCGGGCCGTACGTGACCGAAGTACTGGCCGAGGACGCGCCGAAGAGCGCCAAGCCGCGGACCGGGTCGCTGCTCAAGTCGATGACGCTGGACTCGGTGACGCTCGAAGATGCCCTGAAGTTGCTGTCGCTGCCGCGGGTGGTCGGTAAGGACCCGGAGTCCGGGGACGAGATCACCGCGCAGAACGGCCGCTACGGCCCGTACCTGAAGAAGGGCACCGACTCGCGGTCGCTGCAGTCCGAGGACCAGATGTTCGACATCACCCTCGACGAAGCGCTGAAGATCTACGCCGAGCCGAAGCAGCGCGGCCGCCGGGCCGCGGCACCGCCGCTGAAAGAGCTGGGCGAGGACCCGGCGTCCGGTCAGCCGGTGGTGGTGAAGGAGGGTCGCTTCGGGCCGTACGTCACCGACGGGGAGACGAACGCGACCCTGCGCAAGGACGACTCGGTCGACACCATCTCGCTGCTCCGCGCGGCCGAACTGCTGGCCGACAAGCGGGCCCGTGGTCCGGTGAAGAAGACCGCGAAGAGGGCGGCGGCGAAGAAGACCACGAAGAAGACGGCGGCGAAGAAGACCACGACCAAGAAGGCCGCGGCCAAGAAGACGCCAACGAAGAAAGCGGCCAAGAAGGCCTGATAGGTCAAACTGAAGTATGGCGACACCCACGAAGGGCCCGGCCGAGGTCACCGCGCAACGTCTCCGTGAGCGGGGCGAGCGGGTCACTCCGGCCCGGCTCGCGGTCGTCGAGGTGCTGGCCGGCACCGAGGAACACCTGAGCGCGGAGCAGATCGGCGAACGAGCCGAGCAACTCCGACCGGGCATCCACCGGGCGACCGTCTACCGGGCGCTGGACGCTCTGGGCGAGTTCGGTCTGGTGACACACGTCCACCTTGGTCGCGCGGGCACGACGTACCACCTGGCGGGCGACCTGGCACCACGGCACCTGCACTTGCGCTGCAGCGAGTGCGGGACGGTCTACGACGTGGCAGCCGACATGCTGGACCCGGCCCGCCGGAAGCTGCAGAAGGAACTGGGCTTCCAACTGGCCCCCGAGCAGGTCGCCCTCGTAGGCCTCTGCAAAAACTGCAGCAGCTAGCTCCCACCAGCCCGCAGTACTGGATCTGTCCATATCTGTTCATCGGTGTGGAATCGTGAACAGATCGGTCGTAGGGTCGATGCCTGTGACCTATGACCACAGTTATGTCGAAGACTTCGCGTCCGGTGCGGGTGTGCTGGCCCCGCGTGCCTGGTTGGACGATGATTCCGAGCGGATCTCGCTGACCGGCGAGTGGAGTTTCCGGCTTTCGCCGAGTCTGGCCGACGCCCCTGATGACCTGAAGGACCCGGATACGTCCTCTTGGGACACGATCAGCGTGCCGGGGCACTGGCAGTTGAGCGGGTACGGCGCACCGGCGTACACGAATGTGGTCTATCCGTTCCCGCTGGAGCCGCCGCACGTGCCGACCGCGAACCCGACCGGCGACTACGTGCGCACCGTGGAGGTGCCGGCCGACTGGGACGGGTCGCGGGTGGTGCTGCGGTTCGAGGGCGTCGACTCGCGGTTCTCCGTCCACGTCGACGGGAATCTGATCGGCTGGTCGTCCGGGTCGCGGCTGCCGAGTGAGTTCGACCTGACCTCTTTGGTTGCTCCCGGCAAGGAGATCCGGATCGCGGTGCGGGTGCACCAGTGGTCGGCCGGCAGCTATGTCGAGGATCAGGACATGTGGTGGCTGTCCGGGATCTTCCGCGAGGTCAACCTGCTGGCCTTGAAGCCCTCCGCTCCTACCGACGTTTTCGTGCACGCCTCTTATGCGGATGGCGCCGGCGTTGTGAAGGTCGACTCGGACGTGCCCGCGACCGTCGTCGTACCGGAGTTGGGCCTGGAGTTCCCGACCGGGTTCGAGACACCTGTGCCCGCGGTCGAGCCGTGGAGTGCCGAGAGCCCTCGCCTGTACGACGCAGTGGTCCGGAGCGACGGTGGTGAGGTCAGGCTGCGGATCGGGTTCCGCACCATCGCGATCGCTGACGGCGTGCTGACGGTGAACGGGAACCGGGTGCTCTTCAACGGGGTCAACCGGCACGAGTTCCACCCGGATCGCGGCCGCGCGCTGACCGACCAGGACATGCTCGACGACGTGCTGCTGATGAAGCAGGCGGGGATCAACGCGGTCCGCACCAGCCACTACCCGCCGCATCCGCACTTCCTCGACCTGTGCGACCTGCACGGGCTGTACGTGGTGGACGAGTGCGACCTGGAGACGCACGGGTTCGGTTACGAGCCCGAGCCGCCGAACCTGCCGAACCCGGTGATGGACGAGCGGTTCCGGGCCGACCTGGTCGAGCGGATGCGCCGGATGGTCGAGCGGGACAAGAACCACCCGAGCATCGTGCTGTGGTCGCTGGGCAACGAGTGCGGGATGGGCGACAACCTGCGGGCGATGTACGAGTTCGCCCACGACCGGGATCCGTCGCGCCCGGTGCACTACGAGCGGGACACTCACGCGGAGTTCGTCGATGTGTACTCGCAGATGTACACCTCGCCGGAGGATGTGGCCGCCATCGGGGAGGACGTCTCGTCGTACCGGGGGCTGCCTTTCATCCTGTGCGAGTACGGGCATGCGATGGGGAACGGGCCGGGCGGGCTGTCGGAGTACCGGGCGCTGTTCGAGAAGTACCCGCGCTGCCAGGGCGGGTTCATCTGGGAGTGGATCGACCACGGGCTACGGACTGTTGTCGATGGCAAGGAGTTCTACGCGTAAGGCGGCGACTTCGGCGAGACCATCCACGACGGAAACTTCGTCTGTGACGGCCTGCTGTTCCCGGACCGTACGCCATCACCGGGCATGCTCGAATACATCAAGGTGATCGAGCCGCTGGTGATCGTTGCTGATAGCGACGGTGGTATCGCGATCACCAACCGCTACGAGGTCCTCGACACGAGCCACCTGGTGTTCACCATCGTCACCGAGGTCCAAGGTGAGCGGGTCGGCAGCGGGAACCTGTCGGTGCCGCCGATCGCGCCGGGCGAGACCGTGGCTGTCGAGTTGCCGCCCGGGTTGATCGAGCAACAAGCGCAGAACCGGCCGGAGACCTGGCTGACAGTGGTCGCCGAACTGGCGGACGGGACCGCGTGGGCCGAGGCCGGCCACCGCGTCGCCTGGGGTCAGGTCCGGCTCGATCAGCCGGTTCAGGCACGTCACGTGGGCGCCAGGGCTGGAGAGGACGGGGCAGGCGGCGAGCAGACGGGCGCTGTGGAGCGGCTAGCCGCCGAGGGTGGTTTGGGCGCGGAGGACGGTCTGGGGGCTGTGGACGGATTGGGTGCTGAGGTCGCGGCGGCTGTCGGGGCGCGGCATGCTCGCGCCGAGAACGCCGGCGACGACATCTCGGCGGGTGTGCTGGGGATCGACGTCGGTTCGCTCGGGGTGCGGAATCTGCGGCTGGACGTCTGGCGCGCGCCAATCGACAACGACGCGATTCCTGGCGTCGCCGACGCGTGGAAGGAAGCCGGACTGCACCGGGTGCAGCACCGCGTCGTTTCGGCCGGGGTTGCCGACGGGGCTTGGGAGATCGTCACCAGGACGGCGCCGCCGGCTCTGCAATGGGGCCTGGTCGCCACTTGGCGTTGGACCCACGGGCAGGACGGATCCGTAGTACTGGATCTGTCTGTCGAGCCGGACGGGCAGTACCCGGCGACCTTGCCGCGGCTCGGGATCACCTTCGAACTGCCGACCGTCTCGAGCGTCGAGTGGTTCGGCGCCGGACCGGGCGAGGCGTACGTCGACACTCGCGCGGCTGCTGCCGTCGGCAAGTACTCCGCCACGGTCGACCAACTGCAGACGCCTTACGTCCGCCCCCAGGAGAACGGCCACCGCATCGACATCCGCTGGGCCGTCCTCGCCGCAGCCCGCCCGCTCCGCATCGAGGCCGCCCCCGACCTCTTCGGCCTGACGGTGCGCAACTGGAGCACCGCGGCTCTGGAGCAGGCAAAACACACCCCGGACCTGGTCCCCGGCGACACAACCTACGTAACCCTCGACCTAGCCCAAGCCGGCATCGGCTCCAACTCCTGCGGCCCCGCCCTCCCCGACAACTACAAACTCCACACCGCCCCCGCATCCCTCTCCCTCCGCTTCAGCTAGGGCGGACGTGCAGCACTTCAGTAGGGCGCGCAAGTGGTGGTCGAGGTAGTGCGCTGAGCGTGAAATTGCCGTGCTGTGTACGGCGTACGCGGTGTACTGCTGTGCTGGACGTCCGCGTCGAACGGCTGTCGGGGCGTGGTGACGTGGGAGCGGTCGCGGGTGCTGTCTGTGGGCCCGACTAGGCTTCGGGGCGTGCCGGAGGTGTATGACCCGTTGACTGATCCTGCACCGGCGCATGACCTGCGCGCGGTGTTGCGGATCAGGGCGTTCCGGCGGCTGTGGATCGCTTTCGGGTTGTCCAGTCTGGGGGACTGGATCGGGCTGCTGGCGTTGACCGCGATGGCGAGTGCGTTCGCGGGGGACGACTACCAGGCGGCGAACTTCGCGATCGGTGGGGTGCTGTTCCTGCGGGTGTTGCCCGCGTTGGTGATGGGGCCGTTGGCCGGGTGGGTCGCGGACCGGCTCGACCGGCGCTGGACGATGATCGTCGGCGACCTGATCCGGGCCGCGTTCTTCCTCACCATCCCGCTCGTGGGCACGCTGACCTGGCTGTTGATCGCTACCGTGCTGATCGAGGTGGTCAGCCTGATCTGGGGTCCGGCCAAGGACGCCAGCGTGCCGAACCTGGTGCCCCGGCATCGCCTGGAAGCGGCGAACCAGCTCAGCCTGATCACGACGTACGGGTCGGCGCTGCCGGCGGCGGCGATCTTCACGGCGATCACGCTCGTCACGCGTGGGCTGGGTGACTTCTCGATCGACCTGGCCGTCTACGTGAATGCGGCCACGTTCCTCGTCTCCGGTCTCGCGATCGTCTCCATCGGCGAGATCGGCCGCTCGGGAACGCATGAGCACGAGGAACATCCGACGCTGTGGCGGACGATGGTCGAGGGCTGGGCCTACGTCACCGGTACGCCGGTGATCCGCGGGCTCGTCGTCGGCATCTCCGGGGCGTTCGCGGCCGGTGCAGTCGTGATCGGACTCGGCCGCACGTACGTCGAGGACCTGCATGCGGGTGACCCCGGCTACGGCGTGCTGTTCGGCGCGGTCTTCGGTGGACTGGCGCTCGGTATGGGGTTCGCGCCGAGGTTGTTCTCCGGGTTGTCCAGGCGCAGGTTGTTCGCCGCCGGGCTGGTCGGCTCCGGTATCGGTCTGGCCGGGCTGGCGCTGGTCCAGCAGATCGAGATCGCCAGCATGATCGCCGTGGTGCTCGGGTTCTGCGCAGGTGCTTCCTGGGTCTCCGGCTACACCCTGCTCGGCCTCGAGGTGCCCGACAACGTCCGCGGCCGGACCTTCGCGTTCGTCCAGTCGGCGGTCCGGACCGTGCTCGCGGTCACCCTGGCCGTGGCGCCCTTCATCGCCGGAGCCATCGGCCGACGTACGTGGTCCATCGGTGATCGCTCGGTCAGCTACAACGGCGCGGCCCTCACCATGCTGATCTCGGCCGTCCTGGCCGGCGTGATCGGACTGATCGCGTGGCGGCAGATGGACGACCGCCCGGGGGTTCCGTTCTGGCGCGACCTGCGCCGCAGCTTCGGCAAGAGCCCGGGCGTCTACCCGACGACGGGACTGTTCATCGCGCTCGAAGGCGGCGAGGGTGCGGGCAAGTCGACCCAGTCCGCCCTGCTGGTGGATTGGCTGGAGGAGCGCGGTCAGCAGGTCCTACTCACCCGGGAGCCGGGCGCGACCGACCTCGGCAAGACGCTCCGCAAGATCGTGCTCGACCCGGCCACCGGCGACATCTCGCACCGCGCCGAGGCGCTCATCTACGCCGCGGACAAGGCCGAACACGTGGACTCGGTGATCAAGCCCGCGCTGAAGGCCGGTGCCGTCGTCATCACCGACCGGTACGTCGATTCCGCGCTCGCCTACCAGGGATCGGGCCGGGACCTGGATCTCGACGACGTCGAGCGGGTGAACCGCTGGGCCACCGACGACCTCCGCCCGAACCTGACCATCCTGCTGGACCTGCCGCCGAAGCGCGGTCTCGGCCGGTTCGAGGAGCGGGACCGGATCGAGGCCCAGTCGCAGGACTTCCACGAGCGGGTCCGGACCGCGTTCCTGGAGTTGGCGGCCGCTGAGCCGCAGCACTACCTGGTCCTCGACGCGACCCAGGAACGCGAGCAGATCGCCCTGCAGATCCAGGCCCGCTTGCTGCCGATGCTGCCGAAGGTGGGCTTATGACTGTCTGGGACGACCTGGTCGGGCAGGAGCCCGCGGTCGCAGTACTGAAGAAGGCTGTGGACGGAGCCGCGGCGCGGCAGCGGGGCGAGAGTGGCACGGCGACGGCCGGGATGACACATGCCTGGTTGATCACCGGTCCGCCCGGATCGGGCCGATCGAATGCGGGCCGGGCCTTCGCGGCCGCGCTGCAATGTGAGAACCAGGGCTGTGGTGAATGTGCCGTCTGCCGTACTGCGCTGAACGGCGCGCACCCGGACGTCTCCTTGATCCGCACCGAACTGCTGTCCATCCGGGTCAGCGAGATCCGCGAACTGGTCCGCCGGGCCGCGATGAGCCCGACCCAGGGACGCTGGCAGGTGATGGTCGTCGAGGATGCCGACCGGCTCACCGAACAGGCCGCGGACGCCCTGCTGAAGAGCATCGAGGAGCCGGCTCCACGCACCGTCTGGGTGTTGTGCGCCCCGACGGTGGAGGACGTCGTGCCGACGATCCGCTCCCGCTGCCGCTTGCTCGTACTGCGGACTCCGCCGGTGCACGCGGTCGCCGAGATGCTGACCCGCCAGGCCGGGGTGGACCCCGAGCTGGCCGGGTTCGCGGCGCGAGCGGCGCAGGGGCATATCGGCCGGGCCAAGGCGCTGGCGCGGGACGAGGAGGTCCGGGCCCGACGTACCAAGGTGCTGGAGGTTCCGTTCGCGCTCCGCGACATCGGCGCCTGCCTGAACGCGGCCCAGCAACTCGTCGAGGCCGCCAGGGACGAGGCCAAGGCCAGCGCCGCGCAGGTGGACGAGAAGGAGCGTGCGGAGCTCGAGCAGGCGCTAGGGGTCGGCACCAAGGGCGCGAAGCCCCGGGAGGCGGCCGCGGCGGTCAAGGAGCTCGAGGAGCAGCAGAAGGCGCGAGCCAAACGCTGGGAGCGGGACGTTCTCGACCGCTCGCTGGTCGACCTGCTCGCGCTCTACCGCGATGTGCTGGTCGTGCAGACCGGCGCCGGCACCGAGCTGATCAACGCCGAGTTGCGCGGGCATATCGAGCAGTTGGCCGCCCGAACAACCCCGGAGCAGACGATTCACCGGATCGACGCCCTGAGCGGTTGCCGGGAGGCGATCGAGGGCAACGTGGCACCGCTGCTGGCGCTCGAGGCGATGACGATCGGCCTGTTCGAGGGCTGAGACGCGCGTCTGAGTTGCGGACACGGCTGTAACGAAGGTAGCGGCCGGGCCGATGAGGTGGCTGGCTGGACTGCCCGGCCACCACTGTCTCCTGCCCCGGGGGAACAGTGTCCCGCCAGAAGGAACTGAATGACCCAACCTCCTCCGCCGATCCAACCTGCGCGGGCCCGCATGCCGTCCGCCGAATCCTGGCTGGAGGGCGTGCCGACGCCTGCGCAACGTCGGCTGGACCGCTTCGCCGTCGCGGCGTTCGTGGTCAGCCTGCCCGGGCTGGCGCCGATCGCGGCGGTGCTGGCGGTGATCGGGCTGCGGCGGATCCACCTGGCCGCCAGCCGCGGCCGGGCGCTGGCCTACGGTGCGCTGGCGATCAGCGGCTTGTGGGTGATCGCGATCGCGGTGGCCGCCGCGCTCGTCCTGTCCGGCGAGAAGCAGGCGGGCATCGGGCGGTCCGTCGCGATCGGGCAGGTGGCGGTCCAGCAGTGTTTCGACGCCGATCTGGAGGCGGAGACGATGCGGGTGGTCAGGATCGCCGACTGCGCCGCGGAGCACTCCGGTGAGGCCTATGCCAAGGTCAAGGCCAGTTTGACCGGGCTGTCGACGGAGAAGAAGGTCGCCGCGGCGACCCAGGAATGTGCGACGGCTTTCCAGCAGTTCGTCGGCAAGCGGTACGAGCAGTCATCGCTGGACATGTACTACGTCGTGCTGGAAGATCGTGCTGTTGCTAATGGCAACGTCCTGTGCATGCTCGGACAGCCCGGCGAGAAACTGACCGGTTCTATGCGCGGGTCACAGCGCTAGGGGGATCGCCTTGACCTACCCGCCTCAACCGCCGGATCCGAATCGGCCACAGGACACGCCCAGGAACTTCCCGACCTACACCCGCCCCGACCAACCGCAGCAACCGCCGCCGCAGCAGCAGCCGCAACCCTGGCAGGCTCCGCAGCAGCCGCCGCGGCAGGACTCGCCGTACGGACGGTCCGAGACCCGGTACGACGGACCGCAGGGACCGCCGCCCGGGGCACCACAGCCGCCGTTCGTCCCGCCGTACCAGGTGCCGCCGCAGGGCGCGCAGTACCCGGGCCATCCGCAGTACCCGCAGCCGCAGTACGGGTATGGCTATCCCGGCGACTCGCAGTACAAGACCAACGGGCTGGCGATCGCGGCGCTCGCCACCGGGCTGGGCAGCATCTTGTTCGCGATCGCCGCGCCGGTCGCGATCGGCCTGGGCATCGCCGCGTTGGTGCAGATCAAGCGCCGGCGCGAAGGCGGTACCGCGCAGGCCGTGGTTGGTTTGGTCGCCGGCAGCGCGGTCAGTGTGCTCTGGTCGATCCTCCTGGTCGCGGTGATCGCGACCGGCGTGACCGATGACGACTACGGCACGACGGACACCCCGATCTCCGCGCCGACCTTCGGCACGCCGACGACCTACATCGACGAACTGGTCATCGGCGAGTGCTACGACGAGAGCGGCGGAGAAGACGAGGTCGAACTGGTCGACTGCGGCTCGCCGCACGAGGCCGAACTCTTCGCGATGGTGATCCTGCCGCCCAGGACGTGGCCGGGTGAGAAGGAGGTCCGCAAGGAGTCCCAGGCCGCCTGTGACAAGGCGTTTCTGCCGTACGTCGGCATCGCGGCGACCTCTTCCGTCCTCGACTCCGTGGTCTGGTACCCCGAGGAGGACGCCTGGTCGAGTGGGGATCGCGAGGTCTTCTGTACGGCCTACGGCGCCGACGGTGACGACCTGACCGGCAGCGTCAAAGGCACCAAGCGCTGAATCCGCCACTGCGGCGGATTGTGTGCGATGCCCTAGTCTGGCCGCGTGGGCATGGTGATGGCTGTGTCGTTCGAGCGGTACGGACGGCTCTACTACCTCGACCCCGGCCCGCATCGACCGCGGGTCGGGGAAAAAGTGCTGGTCCCGACCGACGACGGGCCGGAGGTCGCCGAGTGTGTCTGGGCGCCGCAGGTGGTGACCGAGGAGATCGGTGGGCTGCCGCTGTGTGAGGGCATCGCGACGACGGCCGATCTGGACCGCGACGAGCAGAACCGTCAGCGCCGGGCCGATGCCAGGCTGACCGCCAAGCGGCTGATCCGCGAGCACGGGCTGCCGATGAAGGTGGTCGGCATCGACTTCGTGGACCGCCGGGCGGATGTCGACCAGCTGGTCATCATCTACTTCTCCGCGCCGCACCGGGTGGATTTCCGCGAGTTGGTGCGGGATCTCGCCCGCGGGCTGCGGGCGCGGATCGAGCTGCGTCAGGTGGGCGCGCGGGACGAGGCGAGGTTGCAGGGCGGGATCGGCCCGTGCGGGCGCGATCTGTGCTGCGCGACCTTCCTGAAGGACTTCGAGCCGGTCAGCGTCCGGATGGCGAAGGACCAGGACCTGCCGCTGAATCCGTTGAAGATCTCCGGTGCCTGTGGGCGGCTGATGTGCTGCCTGAAGTACGAGCACCCGCTCTACCAGGAGTTCAACGCGAAGGCGCCGGCCACTGGTACTCCGGTCGAGACGCCGGCGGGTGATGGGGTCGTCGTCGGGCACAACGTCCCGAGCGACACGGTCGTGGTCCGCTTGGCAGCCTCGGGCCGCCGCTGCGCCTGCAGCCGCGCCGACGTGTGCTCCCCCCGCCAGCAGTACGAAGCCTCCAGCACCACCACCCCGGACGCACCACCCACCGAAGACCTCACCTTGCTCGAGCGCAGTGAGCTGTCCCCAGCAGCTGAGCCGATCTCGCGAGCCGAGCCGGCAGGTCCGGCCTCGCCGCCTGCGGCGGCGACCGAGGATGGCGGTTCCACTGAGCAAGCCGCTCGCTCCGCGCAGCCTGCGGAGGCTGCACCGCTCGAGGAAACTGGCGAGACGGCTCAAGCTGAGCGGCGGCGGAAGCCGCGGCGTCGGCGGCGGTTGAGCCAGGGCGATGGATCAGATGACACGGGAGACAGCTCGCAGTGAAGACGCGCAGGACGACCGCATCGGTTGCAGCTCTGGTGGCCCTGGCGGTGGTGGCGAGCGGTTGTGGGGTGGCCAGCCGGGCCCAGGACGCCGATACGGGCGGCTCCGTGCCATCGGCCGGCGGGACCACCCAGGCGCCGGCGGGTCCGGTCCCGACCGGGCTGGAGAAGTTCTACCAGCAGAAGCTGGACTGGGAGCGCTGCGGTTCGGGCACCCAGTGCGCCACGATCAGCGTGCCGCTCGACTACAGCAAGCCCAACGGCGAAGCCATCGAACTGCGAGCTCGCAAGGTTCCGGCGAAGGATCGCACCGGCAAGGTTGGCACGCTGTTCATCAACCCCGGCGGTCCGGGCGGATCCGGCGTGGACTTCGCCGCGTCGGCCTCGTTCGTGCTGGGGGCGCCGCTGCTGCGCAAGTTCGACGTGATCGGCTGGGATCCGCGCGGTGTCGGCGAGTCCACTCCGGTGAAGTGCCTCGACACCGAGCAGCTGGACAAGGTCATCGCGACCGACGGCAGCCCTGACAACGAGGCCGAGATCAACGAGCTCGAGACTCAGTCGAAGATCCTGGCCGACGGTTGCGAGCAGCGCTCGGGCAACCTGCTGCCGCACGTCTCCACCAAGGACGCCGCCCGCGACATCGACGTACTGCGCGGCATCGTCGGCGACTCCGAGCTCTACTACCTGGGCATGTCCTACGGCACGTTCCTCGGGGCGACCTACGCGGAGCTGTTCCCGAAGAACGTCGGCCGGCTGGTGCTCGACGGCGCGATCGACCCGTCGACCACGGCGGAGGAGAACGGCATCGCCCAGGCCAAGGGGTTCGACACCGCGTTGGATGCCTTCGCGGCGGACTGCGCGCAAAATGAGTGCCGGCTGGGCAGTACGAAGGCAGAAGTGCTGGCCGCAGTCGACAAGATCCTCACCGAGACCGATGCCAATCCACTCCCGGGGAGCGGCGGCCGCGACGTCACCCAGGCGCTCGCCGTGCTCGGAGTGATCTACCCGCTCTACAACAAAGGCCTCTGGCCGCGGCTCGAGGAGGCGGTGGCCAGTGCGCTGACCGGCAGCGGAGCCAAGCTGCTCACACTGGCCGATCAGTTCACCAGCCGGGAGGCGCGCGGCTACACCGACAACGCGAACGAAGTGATCTACGCGGTCAACTGCATCGACCGCCCGGACCTCGCCTCGGTCGCTCAGGCCAAGGCGGAGGAGGCGAAGTACGAGACGGCGTCACCGCGGTTCGGCTCGTACCTGCTCTGGGGTTCGCTGACCTGCGCGAACTGGCCGGTCAAGCCGGAGGACAAGCCGCGGGAGATCAAAGCGGCCGGTGCCAAGCCCATCGTGGTGGTCGGCACTACCCGCGACCCGGCAACGCCGTACGCGGGGGCCGTGGCGCTGGCGAGTCAGTTGGAGAGCGGGGTGCTGATCACGCGGGACGGCGACGGCCACACCGGCTACAACGAGGGCAACGAGTGCGTCGACAACGCGGTCGAGAGCTATCTGCTGCAGGGCACTCCACCTACCGCTGACCTGAAGTGCTGAGCCCGGCGGCTTAGCCCGGGCGAGAGTCGTCGGCGTCCTCGGGCAGCACCAGGGTCTGCGTGGCGTGGTCGAGAACAGCCTGCAGACCGGCCTGGTCCTGCGGGCGACCGCCGACGGTGATCTCGATCAGCGAGCGCCGGCCGTCGTCGGCGGCGAGCCAGCGCGACATCCCCAGCCGCGGCCCGCGGACCTTGTCCACGTAGGTGTAGATCAAGGTGCCGTCAGTGCGGCTGAGCACCTTCAGGTCCTGCTCGTCGATGCTGTTGGCCCGGGATTCCACCATCTCGTCCGGTGACTGCTTGGTCCCGCGGGCATCGAACCGGAGCTGCCAAACGCCCGTCGGGTCGAGGTAGCGGGGCCTGGTGCCGGTGACGGTGCTCTTCCAGCCGACCGGCACCTCGGTGCTGACCGGCGCCTGCTCGGTGCCGAAGTTCTGCATCGCGTACTGCAGGGAGCCTGCCTGTAGCCCGTCTGTCGGGCCCGGCGTGGTGGAGATGGACGGCGTGGTGACCACGGTGGCGGACGAGTCCGCCGTCTGGTCATTGATCGCCAGAACCGTGCCGAAGACGGCCACACCGACAGTCATTCCCGCCAATGTCGCCAGCAGCGCCTGGTGCCTGGGCGTGAGCATCCGACCTCCGCTTCCCTACTCGGTCGCTCCTCGATTATCAGCTACGGAAGGGTCTAGAACGAAACCCGGCGTACGCTGGCCCGTCGTGGAGATCGAGGAAGCGTTGCGCCGGTACGACGCCGGCGAGGCCGAGCGGGCCGACCTCAAGCTGCTGGTGAAGGAATTGCTCAAGCTGCTGGTGGCGAAGGCGCCGGGCCACGCGGTCGAAGTACGGGTTCCTCCGTATGGCGCGGTGCAGTGCATCGAGGGGCCGCGGCACACCCGCGGTACCCCGGGGGCGGTGGTCGAGCTGCCGCCGGAGATCTGGATCGACCTGGCGCTCGGCCGCCTCGGCTGGGCCGAGGCCCGCGCGACCGGCAAGGTGCGGGCCAGCGGCGAGCGCACCGACCTGAGCCCCCTGCTACCTCTCCTGGCTCTGTAACTACGGACCCACCACCCCGGTCCGGCATGGGGAACAGGTTCGTCCCGGGTGGACGGAGATGACACCATGTGCCGGTGGCAACAAGTCTGCGGTCCCGGCTGGACCGGCTCCGGGTCGATCTGACCCCGTGGCGCAGCTCGCACGACTTTCGCATCCTGGTGGTCGCCGGCTCGGTGTTCTTCCTCGGCGGCATGGTCGGATACGTCGCGTTGCCGTTCCAGCTCTACCAGCTGACCGGCTCGAACTTCGCGGTCGGCGCGATGGGACTGGTGACGATCGCGCCCCTGATCGTCTTCGGCCTGTACGGCGGAGCGCTGGCCGATCACGTGGATCGCCGGAAGCTGCTGATCGCCACCGGCGTCGCCCAAGCGCTGATCTGCGCCCTGCTGCTCGGCAACTCCCTGCTCGACAATCCCCATGTCTGGCTCATCTACGTCTGCGGTGGCCTGAACGCGATCGCCACGTCCTTGCAACGCCCCAGTCGAGAGGCCTTGCTGCCACGGGTCGTCAAGCACGAGGAGGTGCCCGCGGCGGTCACTCTGAGCTCCCTGACCGCGCAGGTCGGCCAGCTTGCCGGCCCCGCGTTAGGCGGCGTACTGGTTAGCACCGTGGGCGTGACGTGGGCCTTCGCCGTCGAGCTCTCCGGTCTGGTGATCGCCACTTCGCTCTACCTGCGCCTGGGCTCGTACAAGGCTCGCGAGCACACCACGCCGCCCAGCCTGCGCGCGATCGGCGAGGGCATCGGCTACGCGTTCCGGCGGCGGGATCTGCTCGGCACCTACCTGGTCGACATGGTCGGGATGGTGCTCGCGATGCCGATCGTGCTGTTCCCGGCCTTCGCGACGGAGGTGCTGAAGGAGCCGAAGCTACTAGGCCTGCTCTACAGCGCCGAAGCGATCGGGGCGATGGTCGCCACTCTGACCAGCGGCTGGGCCCGGCGGGTCCATCATCAGGGCCGTGCCGTGGTGCTCGCGACCATCGCCTGGGGTGCCTCGGTCGGGATCGCCGGACTCGCGCCGAACATCTGGGTCGCGATCGCCTTCTTCGCCGTCGCCGGTGGCGCGGACATGGTCTCGGTGCTGTTCCGCTCGGTGATCTGGAACCAGACCATCCCCGACGAGATGCGCGGCCGGCTGGCCGGGATCGAGATGCTCTCGTACTCCCTCGGCCCGCTCGGTGGTCAGACCCGGTCCGGACTGGTCGCCGACCTGACCACCGTCCGTACTTCGATCGTCAGCGGCGGCGTGCTCTGCGTCGCCGGAGTGATCGCCACGTCGGTGTGGCTGCGCGACTTCTGGCGGTACGACGCCCGCACGGACGAGCACGCGGTCCGCGAACGCGAACTCCGCGCAGGCAGACCCTCGTGAACTAGAGTCGGGTCACCATGCGTATCCGTCCAGTCGCCGCATTCCTCGTAGTGTTCGCCCTCGCAGGCTGCAGTAGTCCGGGGAACGAGACAGCGCCGAACGTGCCGCCGCTCGTGTCGGTGAGCACCACCCCGACCGAGACGCCCTCGGAGACACCGTCGCCGACGCCGAGCGATCCGGCCAAGGTGGCGGACACCTTGTGCGTGCGGATGGACCAGACACTGGTGCAGACCACCCTCGCGGTCCCCGTGGTCACGATCCAGCCGAACGCGGTTCCGGCCGAGATCGGCCTGCCGACGTACGACATCTGCCAGCTGGCCCTGAGCACCAACCCGACCGGCCCGGTACTGCGCCTCGGCATCTCCGCCTTGCCCGCGACCAAGGCCGATCTCACAGCCGCACAGAAGGCGTACGCCGCCACCAAGGGGCAACCGTCGCAACCAATTGCCGTGGGGCAGGGTGGCTTCGTCACGAGCAAGTTCGCCGTCTTCCTGTTCAACGAGCGGCTGTACAAGGTCGAGGGGCCGGCCGCGACGCCGACGAAGTACGTGGCGTTGGCCCAGGAGGCGGCCCGGCAGGCTCCCGGCATCCCGGAAATGCCGCTGCTGATCACCAAGGAAGAGTGCAACCGCGGGACGGCAGCAGCCGCCACGGTGATGGGGACTCCCGCGACGATCCGGCGCGACAGCGAAACGGCCGCCGGTGATGTGGTGTGCGGCTGGATCACTGGGACCAGCGTGCTGTACTCGACCGCGCGCCGGGTGACCGGCGCGGCGCAGGCGATGACCGCGATCCGCAAGGCGCCCACCTCGCAGCCGGTCCCGCTGGGTGACGAGGGCTACATCGACACCGCGACCGGCCGCGGCACGCTGCGGGTC
>NZ_DASRXP010000515.1:0-20523 GCF_035687465.1 Kribbella sp. | reverse complement strand
CTTCCCACCGAGCGAGTCGGATAGAGGGTCGCATGTGGCGTTCAGTGTTGCTCTACGACTACTCCGATCAGGGTCCTCGTTCTCTTCTGGCCCTGCCCGGGCACCTTTCAGCGAGTTCACCCGCGTCGCAGCCCTCCGAAGGTGCCGTGCTGATCACGCCGGACCGCAGTCTCCACTATGTCCTCGACACACCCCTGGTCGATGTGATCGGAATCAGCTGCCTGCTGCGGATCCGGCACCCCCAGCAAGTACTCACTTCGTCCCGCCAGATTATTCGCCTCGGCGACGCGTTCGAGCTGGGACTCGAACCGCTGACCACCTTCCAGGCGCTCGTCCGGGTACGACTGCAAGGCAGACGACACGACCTGGGTCAGCTGGCAAGTCCGAATCCACGTTTCGCCGAGCTGCGCTTCGACTGGCACACCAGCGGTAAAACGTATCTGCGGGTGGACGGCCGCCTGGTCGGCTACCACGACGCCCTCAGCCCCGGCGCCCGCCTCATGATCGACGACGTCGCCTTCGGGTTCCTCGAGTCGGTTCCCCCATCACCTGACCCGAGCAACCAGATCGGCCGCTTCTTCCTTCGAGCCCTCCGCCGCCGACCCCCATGGCCATGCCGACGCACCTCAGGAACGGGTGCTTGATCGTGTTCGCGTCACGGCCCAGATGATCCATACGCTCAGGGCGATCACCAGGAGGGACCAGAACGGTGCGTAGGGGATGAAGAAGAAGTAGTCGATCGCAGTCAGCACGGCCAGGACGATCGCGACCACGCCGGCCCAGGTGGCGTTGGAGAAGAGGCCGAAGCCGGCTACGACGACAGCGAGGCCCAGGATCAGGTGGATCCAGCCCCAGGCGGTGACGTCGAGGTCGAACGCGTAGCCCCGGACGACGACGAAGTACTGGTCATCGATGAGTGCGGCGAGCCCGGCGATCGTCGAGAACGCACCATTCAGGATCATCAAAGTGGCGGCGAACGCGAGGCCGCCCACCGCCCACCCCGAGACAGCCGGCCGCCCGTGCATGTCGCTGTAGGTCATCGTGCCCACCTTCCCTGGTCATCCGAGTCCACCCGGATCACGATGCCCACCGGTCCCCCGGACCGCATCGTCCGTCCAGGGTGAGATGCCGGTCCTTCTTCGCCTCTAGGCTCGCCACCATCCCCGGCTGCGGTTGCGGAGGGAGACGGGCGTGAGCGGTCACCGTGTGAGCGCACGCCCAGTACTGCGGTGGCTGCGGTCGATCCGTCCGGACCGTCGGAGCCTGCGCGCCGATGTGATCGCCGGCCTTCCGGGTGCGATCAGTAGCGTCCCCAACGGAATGGCGTCCGCGGCACTCATCGGTGTGAGCCCGATCCATGGCCTCTACGCGAGCTTCGCCGGGCCGGTCGCAGGCGGGCTCGCGACGAGCAGCCAGCTGATGGTGATCACAACGACCTCGGCCGCTGCCCTGGCCGCCGGATCTGCCCTGGCAGGTGTGGACGCCGCTGACCGGCCGCAAGCCCTTATATTGTTGACGATCATCGCCGGTGTGGCGATCATCCTCGCGGGCGTCGCACGGCTGGGGCGGTACACCCGCTTCGTCTCGCACTCGGTCATGACCGGCTTCCTCACCGGGATCTCGGTCAACATCGTTCTCAGCCAGTTGCCCGGCCTCGCGGGCGCGAACGCCACCGGGGAACTCGCGATCACCAAGGCGACGGACGTTGTCGTCCATCCCACGCGGGTCGACCTCGCCTCTCTGCTCGCGGGGCTCGCTGCGGTCGGGATCCTCTTCGGCCTCTCCCGGACCCGGCTGTCGGCGGTGAGCGCGCTAGTAGCGCTGGTCGTCCCGACCGTCGGCGTAGCCCTGGCCGGCGCCGACAAGGTGGCCCGGGTGGAGGACACCGGGCAAATTCCTCGCGGTCTTCCGCTGCCGCAACTGCCGGACCTCGGCCAAGTGTCGTTCCCGTTGATCACCGGGGCTCTGGCTGTCGCGGCGATCGTCCTCGTCCAGGGCAGCGGTGTCGCCGAAGCCGCACCGAACCGGGACGGGACCGCCTCGGACTCGAACCGTGACTTCATTGCCCAAGGCATCGGAAACGTCGCCGCCGGCTTCTTCCGCGGGCAACCGGTGGGCGGCTCCGTGGGCCAGACCGCACTGAACAAGACGGTCGGCGGCCGTACCCGGTGGGCGGCGATCTGTTCGGGTCTGTGGATGGTGGCGATCCTCGCGGCCCTTTCCCAGGTGATCGGACTTGTCGCCATGCCCACCCTGGCCGCCATCCTCGTCTATGCGGCCGTCAGGTCGCTGCGGCCAGGGGCGTTGGCGACGATCCTGCGCACCGGGCCGACCTCTCAGATCGCGGTCGTGACGACCTTCTGCGCGACCCTGTTCCTGCCGGTCTCCGCCGCGGTCGGCATCGGGGTGTCGCTCTCGCTGCTGCTGCAACTCAACCAAGAGGCGCTGGACCTCAAAGTCGTCCAGCTGAAGCCCGTCGGCGGCGGCCGGTGGACCGAGCATCCGGCCCCGGCCAAGCTGCCCAGTCATCAGGCGACCGTCCTTGACGTCTACGGCAGCCTCCTCTACGCCGGCTCGCGCACCCTGCGGGTCGAGCTGCCCGACCCGGCCGGCGCCGAGGCACCAACCGTCGTACTGCGGCTGCGCGGCCGGACAGCCGTAGGTTCGACGTTCGTCCAGGTCGTGGCCGACTACGCCGCCGCCCTGGCCGCAGCAGGCGGTCGGCTGTACCTCAGTGGGGTAGAGCCCGAGCTCGCCGAACTGCTGCGCCGTACCGACCAGGTGGACGTGTCCGGATCGGTCGCTGTCTTCGAGGCCACCGAGCTGGTCGGCGAATCGACCGGCCAGGCGCTGCGAGAAGCCGCAGCCTGGGCAGCCGAGCATCGACCGGAACGACCCGATCAGTGAGCGTCATCGAGCGGTACGGCGGTCTCGCATCGCCGCCCGGGCTGATCCGCTCAGCAGGGTACCGATGGCGATCCCGACGGCGAGGTTGATCAACCCGGTCGCGACCTTCGATCCCGTCGAGCCGTTGGCGACAAACGGGGCGACTGCTCCCGCGACTGCGGCCAGCCCGATGATCCAACTGAAGAACTGCAGGGGCCGGGGCGTGGAGATCAGCAACAGATGCAGAAGCCCGGTGGCCAGCAGCGCCGCGAGGGCGCAGTACAACGCGTACTTCGGCGTGTCCGCGTCTCCCCAGGTGCCCTCGCCTTCGGGCGCGAGAACGGGTACGTCGAAGATGCCGCGGGCGAGCAGGATGCCGACAAGCGCGATCAATGCCGAGACGACAGCCGTGGCCACACCTCCGGCCCACAGCCGACCGCCGGCTACCGCGTGCGCACCGCCTTGCGTTGGTTGAACTGTCATGTCGTGTGCTCCTTCGTCATTCGGCTGGTGGTGGCCAGCGGCGGAGCGCCAAGCGTGCGGCCAATCGTCCGAACAGGGCGCCTACGGTTGCGCCGACGAGGACGTCACTTGGGTAGTGCACGCCCGTGTACACGCGGGAGAACGCGACGACCGACGCAGCCACCCGCAACGGCGACCGGAGTACGGGCAGGAACTCTCCGACAGCTACAGCGAAGGCCGCTGCGGACGCCGAGTGTCCGGACGGAAATGATCCCGAGGAGGGCATCCGCACCCACCGCTGCTCGGGGACGCCGAGGCCACTCCGGTCGGGTCGGCGACGCACACCCGTCGTCTTCTTCAGGGGCTGGTTCACCACCAGGGACGTCGCCCCGACCGCCGTCAGCCCCGCGACCGCAGCACGCCGACCACGCGAGCCGCCGAGCAGCGCGAGGGCACTCCCAACGATGAGCCACGGCTTGGAGAAGTTGGCGAAGTCGGACACCCGCCGCAGCGGCTCATCCAGCAGCGGTGTGGACAGCCGCGCCACCGTCCGGTACAGCGCGCGGTCGTAGGCCGCGAGACGGCGCAGTGAGTCGGTCACGTCACCATGTGAGCTCGACCTCTAGCTCGCTCCCGTCGTCCCCGAGCTCGAACTCGAGCTTGAGGTGTACCTGGTCCGGAACATGCACCTTGACCCGGAGGCCGCCTCGGTCGAACTCGACGTCGTTCTCCTTGGCGAGCGTGTCGGCGAGCGCATGCAGGCGAGCCGCGGCGGCCTCCCGGCTCATGGACTCCTTCTCTTTGACCTCGATCAGATCCATTACGGCCTCCTAGGGGTTGAACTTGCTGATGCCCGGTCCCGGCCGAGGGCGATGCGCGCCAACTCGACGAGGCCGGCACGGAAGCCCTCGGGAGCCATTGCCGACGGCGATGAGCCTGGGTGCTGGTGCGCGATGCGCACCCGGAGAACTCCGGGTCGAATGCGAAACCTGAGGGGTGCGTCGAGAACGAGTGCCTCCCCGTCGACGCCGGCAGGCAGCGGGCGATCGGCATCGACCTCGAAGGAAGGAGCGGACCACTCGCGCCACGGACGCTGGGGACGGCGTTGACCGCCGTCCGCGGGCGCCCCCAGGACGGTGATACCGAGCAGGCCGTCATCGATGTGCGGACGTGTGCCACTGCCGACAGCACGACCGAGGCGGTAGCGGTTGTTGGAGACAAGCACCGCGGCACCTCCCCGGTGGCCGCGGCCGCCTGGGCCGGTCCAGCGCATGTCGAGATCGCTGCCACCCGTGCCGAGCGCGTCCGGCACGGTGTCGAGTAGGGTCCGGATCTTGGCAGTGCGGTAGCCGGTGCGCTGGACTGCTTCGGCGTACAGGCCGAGCGACACGTTGTTGACGAACACCCGGCCGTTGACCTCGGCGAGGTCCACCAGCCGCTCGCCGCCGTCGACGAAGGCGTCCAGAGCTCCGACAACGTCATCACGGTCGACCCCGAGGTCGAGCGCGAAGTGGTTCCGGGTGCCGGCGGGTACGCAGGCATAAGGCAGCGAGAGTTCGGCGGCGATGGCGGCGACTATCGCCTGTGAGCCGTCCCCGCCGGCCATCGCGAGTCCGTCGGCACCCCGCTCGACCGCGCCGCGGACGAGGTCCTCGAGGTCGTCCCCGCCCTTCAGCTCGATCGGCTCGATCCCGCGATCACGCGCTTCCTTGGCGAGTGCGAAGCGTTCTGCCTTACCCCCACCCGAGCGCGGATTGAAGAACAGCACCGGACGCTGCGGAGCCGGCACACGGGGAAGCTCCACGTGCGCAGCCATCGTGGCGCGCAACGCGGCCAGCGTGACCAGCAGCCCCACCACGACGAGCAGATCGACGCCAAACCGCCCACCCACAACAACAAACACCACCGCACCGACAACCGCCACACCGGCCACGTACAGCCCCGCCACGCGCGCGATCCCTCGCCGCAGTACGCCGTACCAAGCGGCACCACCGGCGATCACCACACAGCCCAGCACTCCGAGCCCCCGTGGAAACTGACTGACAGAGACCACCACGCCGAGCACAACCGTCGCCGTCCCCACCACCAACGCCACAACCGCCGCAACCCGCCGCCTCATGGAACACATCCCACACCCGCCTGCCCACCAAGACATCCCACAGCCGGGATGATCTGGCCCTGCCCCTCGGACTCAGTCGGCTCGGCGCCGGGCGTCAGCGACGTACGGAAGCGGGTTGCCGGGTGCTCGTGCGCCGGAGGCCAGCCAGGCCGCGAGACCCTCCGGGGATCGCCGGTGGAGCTCGTCGAGGTAATGCTGCCGCTGTTCGACGACGGACAGGCGTTCCGCTGCCGAAAAGGAAGCCTCCAGCAGGCGGAAGCTCTGGCGCCAGGCCAAGCACAATTCCTCGTCGTCGAGGGAACGGAGCTCTCGCGCCGGGGTGGCCGCAGCGAGCGACGTCGCGGCGTCGCGAGGTATCGCCGGCTCCAGCCGTACACCAGGAGGATCCCCCGGGGCGTGGCGCCGCACCCGGACGAGTGAGGTGAGAGCTGGCGTGGTCGCTGCCAGTATCAGCACCGTCAAGACACCGGCGAACTTGAAGACCGCGATCAGACCCGCGGCGGCAGGCGGGATCAGCCCCGCGGCGAGTGTGACCCGAACGATCCAGGGCACCGCGCTCCGCCCGTCCCCTTCCCGCACGGACGACGCGATGACGGCTGCCGCAATCACGAGCATGACCACACTGATGACAACCCGTCCCAGACCCCAACTGGCGATCGCACACACAAGCCCGGCTGTCGTGGCCAGGTAGACACACCACGACCGGACACTTCCGCTCCTGCCGTGGGACGTGCCGGGATCGGGCCCGTCCGCACCGGATGACCGCTTCATCCCGCTCACGTTCTCAGCGACGTGTTCAGGCTGCGGTTTGCTCGATGGCCTTGCCTTCGACGCTGAGGGTGACCTCGACGTTGCCGCGGGTGGCGTTCGAGTACGGGCAGCGTTTGTCGGCTCGGGCCATCAGGTCCGCGGCGTCGGCCGGCGACAGGTGCGGGGCGTAGAGGTCCAGGGCGACCTGCAGACCGAAACCGCCGCTTCCTGTCGGGCCGATACCGACCCGGGCGGTGATGTGGGAGTCGCTGGCATCTAGGTGGTGGCCTTGGGCCACGCCCAGCAGCGCCGATTGGAAACACGCCGCGTAGCCGATGGCGAACAGCTGTTCGGGGTTGGTGCCAGGGCCACCTTGGCCACCCATTGACTCGGGTGCGGACAGTTGCACCTCCAGTCGGCCGTCGGAGGTGCGGCCGTGTCCGGTCCGGCCGCCTTCAGTGACCGCCTCGGCGGTGTAGAGGATCTTCTTCGGCGGGGTTGGGGGCATCTCGGTTTCACCTTCCTTGTGGAGTGAGTACTCCCACAATCACGCTTCGCCGACTCGCTCGCCCCAGTGAAAATTGCTGGGATACCCGTACCGACCCAGGAACTTTCCCGGGCCCGAGCATGCCCGGCGGGGAGCCACCGTGGAAGCATGACCAACAGTGCATGCGACCGGGCTGCCTTTCGGCGCGCCGACCACGAACCGCAGTTGTGGGCCGTCAGAAGCGACTGCCCTCCGGAGACTGCCGAGGCACTGATCCGATCCCTGTACGCGGCGCACGGACGCAGTCTGCTGGCCCATGCCACCCGGCTGACCGGCGATCGCGCCGCGGCGGAGGACGTAGTACAGGAGACGTTGGTCCGGGCGTGGAAGCATGCGGACAAGCTGGCCGCGGGCAGCAGGCCGGTACGGGGCTGGCTGCTGACC
This sequence comes from Kribbella sp., assembly GCF_035687465.1. Lineage (NCBI taxonomy): Bacteria > Bacillati > Actinomycetota > Actinomycetes > Propionibacteriales > Kribbellaceae > Kribbella > Kribbella sp. Next base: position 13,375 of record NZ_DASRXP010000515.1, on the reverse strand, counting down.
GTGGCCCGCAACATCGTCACCGACCGGATCCGCGCGAAGGCCATCCGTCCCGCCGAGGTCGCGGAGGTGGACGACCGCTCACCGGTCGAGGGCGACCACTCCGAATCGGTGGTCAACACGATCGTCGTCGTGGAGGCCCTGGACCAGCTGTCACCCAAGCATCGTGAGGTCCTGGTCGAGCTGTACTACCGCGGCCACTCCGTGACGGAGGCCGCGGAGGAGCTGGGTCTACCGCCCGGAACCGTGAAATCGAGATCGTATTACGCACTTCGCGCCCTCCGCGCCGTGATGGACGCATCGGCGGCATAGCCGGGTTCGGCCTTCCGGCTAGCCGGTAGGCGACGTGGCCGCTGGCCTCGATGACGTCGGCGAGCAGCACCGACGATCGTGGAGTGATGCACGCGTGCGCGTCTTCCGGAGGGGCGGCTCCATTGAGGATTCACTCTGCAGATGGAGGGTTGCCAGGTTCCGACCGGCCATCGAGCCCGTCCCGCGCGCTGCGCGGCAGGGGCAGCGAGTGTGAGGTGCTGGTCCGGCTGCTCGACGAACTGCGCGCCGGGCACAGCTCCGTACTGGTGCTCCGCGGCGACCCGGGCATCGGCAAGACCGCCCTGCTGGATTTCATGGCCGATGCGGCCGCCGACCTCACTGTTGCCCGCGCCGGGGGCGTGGAGTCGGAGATGGAGCTCACTTTCGCCGCGCTCCACCAGATCTGCGGTCCGATGCTCCATCGGATGGAACGCCTCCCCCGCCCGCAATATGACGCCCTCGCCACGGCGTTCGGCCTGACATCCGGCCCGGCCCCCGATCGGTTCCTGGTCGGCCTGGCCGTCTTGAGCCTGATGTCGGAGGTCGCCGAGGAGCTCCCGCTGGTCTGTCTGATCGACGACGCGCACTGGCTGGACCGCGCCTCGGCACAGGCGCTGGCCTTCGCGGCACGAAGGCTGCTGGCAGAACCGGTCCTCCTGGTCTTCGCCACCCGCGAGCCGGGCGCGGACTACACCGGACTGCCAGAACTCACCGTCGAAGGACTGCCCGACGCGGACGCCCGGGACCTGCTCAATTCCGTGCTTCCCTGGCCGCTGGATGAACAGGTCCGTGAACGGATCCTCGCCGAAACGCACGGCAATCCCCTGGCGCTGCTGGAGCTACCACGCGGGCACTCGCCCAGCGAGTTGACCGGCGGCTTCGGAGTACCGGATCCGCTGCCACTGTCCGGCCGGATCGAGCAGAGCTTCGAGCACCAGCTGGCCGCTCTGCCAACGCAGACCCGGCGGCTCATGCAGCTCGCTGCAGCCGACCCGGTCGGAGACCAGGCGCTCCTTTGGCGGGCGGCGGCAAAGCTGCGCATCCCTGCCAGTGCAGCGGCCCCGGCCGCGGACGCGGGCCTGCTCGACCTCGGCGCCCACGTGCGGTTCCGGCATCCCTTGGTCCGCTCCGCGGCCTACCGGTCGGCCTCACTCCAGGAAAGGCAGGACGCGCACCGCGCCCTGGCTGACGTCACCGACCCGCAGACCGATCCGGACCGCCGCGCCTGGCACCGGGCCAACGCCAGCTCCGGGCCCGACGAGGAGGTCGCCGCCGAGCTGGAGCGCTGCGCCGGCCGGGCGCTCTCGCGCGGTGGACTCGCCGCGGCAGCCGCGTTCCTCGAGCGCGCGACGACCTTGACCGCGAACCGCGCACGGCAAGCCGAAAGGGCTCTGGCCGCGGCCCACGCCAAGATCCAGGCGGGCGCGTTCGACGCCGCGCAGAAGTTGGTCGCCATCGCGGAGCTGTTGCCGCTGGACCAGCTCCAGCTGATGCGCGCCGACCTGATCCGCGCCAAGCTCGCCTTCGCCGCACAACGCAGCGGCGACGCTGCCGGACTGTTACTGAAGGCCGCCCATCGACTGGAGCAGAGCGACCTCGAATCGGCTCGCACCACCTATCTCGACGCGATGAGCGCCGCCATGTACTCCACCCGCCTCGCGTGCCCCGAGGGAAGCTTGTCGGCGGTGGCGCAGGCGGTCCGTGCCGCACCGCCGGGATCTCGGCCGCAACGAGCTCCCGATCTCCTCCTGGACGGCCTGGCGGCGAACTTGGCCGAGGGGTACTCGGCCGGCCTACCGCTGCTGCGGGGTGCGCTGAGCACTTCCGCTGGTGAGATGTGCGTGGAGACGGAGCTTCGGTGGCTGGCGCTGGCGGGTATCGCCGCCGTGCATGTGTGGGATGCCGAGAGGTGGGCCGAGTTGTCCGCTCAGCGGGTCGAGGTCGCCCGCTCCGTCGGGGCGCTCAGCGAACTTCCCCTCGCGCTCAGCATGCGCGTCCAGCTGTTGTTCGTCGCCGGTGAACTGACCGCGGCCGAGTCGCTGATCGACGAAATACAAGCGACGACCGCGGCGACCGGCAGCACCCAAACGCCCTTCAGCGCGCTGGGCCTCGCCGCCATCCAGGGTCGCGAGGGCGACCTCGCCGTACTGGTGGAGTCCACCCTGAAGGAGGTGACGCCGCGCGGCGAAGGAATCGGCATCACAGCTACCGAGTGGGCGACCGCGCTGCTCTACAACGGTCTCGGCCGGTACGACGCGGCGCTGGCCGCCGCCGAACAGGGCAGCCGGCATCTGGACGACCTGGGATTCGGCCCCTGGTGTCTGCCCGAGTTGATCGAGGCAGCGGCCCGGGCCGGCGCGACCGCACAAGCGGCCGATGCCCTGCGGCGGCTGTCGGAGATGACGACCGCCAGTGGCACCGACTGGGCACTTGGCATGGAGGCGCGTTCAAGGGCGCTGCTGAGTGAAGGTGAGGGTGCGGACCGCCTGTACCAGGAAGCGATCCAGCGGCTGGCCCGGACCCGGATGCGGACTGAGCTGGCCCGGGCCCACCTTGTGTACGGCGAATGGCTGCGGCGGGAGAACCGTCGGGTGGACGCGCGGGAGCAGCTTCGAACCGCCCACGAGATGCTCACTGCGATGGGCGCCCAGGGATTCGCTGACCGCGCCCGCCGCGAGTTGCTGGCCACCGGTGAGACGGTGAGGAAGCGCAGCCGCACCGTCGAGAGCGCCCGGGACCTGACCACACAGGAGGTATTGATCGCCCGGCTGGCGCGCGACGGATTGTCCACCCCCGAGATCAGTACCCAACTGTTCATCAGTCCGCGCACGGTCGAGTGGCATCTGCGCAATGTCTTCACGAAGCTCGGCATCAACTCCCGCCGTCAACTCAGAGCAGCGACGTTGCGCCCCGCGGCCCGGTCCGTCCTGTCAAGCTGACGCCGGTCGACGAGCGAGTTGGCCGGGGCTGGACTTTCGGGGGGTTCGGCAGTTCTCTTGAAAGGTGGATTCCGTGGATCCCGTCGACCGGTGGTTGCACAGCCGACACGAGGAGTTCCTCGAAGGTGGGAGCCGGCGCGTGCGGGGCCTTGTCGCGGACTCGTGGAGCCGGTCAATCGCTGCCGGGCTTCAGTCCGACACCGCGGCGCCGTTCGCGTTCGAGGCCGACGAACTGGCGGAGTACCGGGCCGAGCATCCACTTTCCGCGGTCTTTCCGATGTTGTACGACGTCCTCGGCCGGGCCGCCGAGGACAGCGACTATGTGATGGCCGTCGGCGACAGTGACGGCCGGCTGCTGTGGGTGTGCGGACGGCCCGAGGCATTGCGCGCCGCGGACGGGATCCACTTCACCGAGGGCGCGTGGTGGGCCGAGCGACAGGTCGGCACCAACGCGCTCGGCACTTCCCTGGAGGTCGCCGGCGCGGTCCAGATCCGGTCCGCGGAGCACTTCACCCTCAGGGTGCAGCCGTGGTCGTGCGCCGCTGCTCCGATCTACGACCCGGAGACCCAGCGGGTGCTCGGGGTCGTCGACATCACCGGGACCGCCGACGCCAGCTCGCCCCAGTCGCTCGCCATGGTGCGGGCCGCCGCCCGGATGGCCGAGGCCGAGCTCGGCCGGCTGATGGTTCTTCGCAAGGTGATGGGCGATTCGACCCGCCGGATGCGGATCGCTGCCCTGGCACGGCCGGACGCCGAGGTGCGCATCGACGGCCGCGACCTGCGGCTGAGCCGACGGCACAGCGACATCGTCGTGCTCCTGGCCGAGCACCCGGAGGGCCTGAGCGCCGAGGAGTTGTCGGACGCGCTGTACGGCGAGGACGACCACCGCTCCTCTCTCCGCGGCGAGGTCACCCGCCTGCGCGCCCTCCTCGGCGCTGACATCCTCGAGTCGCGTCCGTACCGCCTGCACCCGGACATCGCCGCGGACTGGCTCGAGACGGCCGAGGACCTCGACTCCCACCGGTTGTCGTCGGCACTGCGCCGGTACGCCGGACCCTTGCTGCCGCAGTCGGACGCGCCCGGCGTGGTCGCCTCGCGGAACCGGCTCGAGAATCGGATCCGGGCCGCCGTCCTGCAGACCCACGACGTGGACCTGGTCGCGGCGTGGACCCGCTCGTACGCCGGGCTCGACGACCTGGCCGCGTGGGAACGCCAGCTGACGCTGATGTCGCCCACCTCGCCGTTGTGGCCCGCGGCCCAGTCCGAAGTACGCCGCCTGCGCGTCGACTACGGACTGGACTCGGCCGGAGGCTGATCAGAAGACGCGGATCGCGATCTCCGCCGGAGCCGCGAGCAGCCGGTCGATCTCGTCGTCGAGCTTGACCAGGGTGACGGAGGCACCGGCCATGTCGAGGGAGGTGCAGTACTCGCCGACGTAGTTGCGCCGTACGTTGATCCCGCGATCGGTGAGCACCTGGTGAGCGCGACCGTAGAGCAGGTAGAGCTCGCTGATCGGTGTTCCGCCGAGCCCGTTGATCATCAGCGCGACGTCGTCACCGGACTCGTAGGGCAGGTCGGACCGGACAGCCTCGAGCATCTGGTCGATGATCTCGTCGGCCGAGGCGAGCTTCTCCCGGCTGCGGCCCGGTTCGCCGTGGATGCCGACCCCCATCTCCATCTCGTCGGCGCCGAGTTCGAAGAGCGGTGAGCCCTTCGCCGGCGGAGTACAGGCGGTCAGCGCCATGCCCATCGTCCGGGTGACCGAGTTGACCTTCTCCCCGATCCGGACGACCTCGTCGAGGTCCGCACCCTGCTCGGACGCCGCGCCGACCGCCTTCATCACGAAGAAGTTGCCCGCCACCCCACGCCGGCCGACCGTGTACGTCGAGTCCTTGACCGCGACGTCGTCGTCGATGATCAGCGTGCGGACAGTCAGACCGTCGGCCTGACTCAGCTCCTGCGACATGTCGAACGCCATCCGGTCACCGGTGTAGTTGTTGACCAGCAACAGCACACCCTTCTCGGAGGCGAGCAGCTTGGTGGTCTCGTACACGTAGTCCATCGGCGGCGCCGCGAAGACGTCACCCGGACAGGCAGCGTCCAGCATGCCCTTGCCGACCGTCATCACGTGGGCGGGTTCGTGTCCGGACCCCGAGCCCTGAACGATCGAGACCTTGTCGTCGCGGGGTGCGTCCGTCCGCATGATCAGGTTGTACTCCGGTACGTACTTCAGCGTGTCGGGATTGGCCAGCGCGATGCCCCGCAACATCTCCGGCACGTAGTTCTTCGGGTCGTTGACGAACTTCTTCATCGTGACTCCCTTGTCTTCCAGACCTCTGCGATCTGCTCGATGATGACGGCGACGGCGGTGGCCCCGGCGTCGACCGATCCACGGCTCCGCTCGCCCGTGTAGGCGGCTCGGCCTCGCTTCGCGACCAGCTCAGCGGTCGCGTCGGCGGCTGCCCGGGTCGCGGCCGCGGCTCGGGCGACGACCTCCTGGCTGCTTGCCCCGGCCGCGAGTGATTCCTCGATCGAATCCGTCATCGGGACCAGCGCGTCGAGCAGGGTCTTCTCCCCCACCTCGGCGCCGCCGCGCGCCTTGATGCCTTCCACCGCGGAGCGCAGCATCGCCACGACGGCCGCTCCGTCCAGGGACGTCGTCGCACCGGCCGTCATCCCCGCCCGCAGGAACCCGGTCCCCCAGATCGGTCCCGACGTCCCACCGATCCGGGACGTCACCAGCATCCCGACCTTCTTCAGGAACGTTCCGATGTCGGTCCGGTCGAGTTCGCCGTACTGCGCCTGCAGCTTCTCGAAACCGCGGGCCAGTGAGTACCCGAAGTCCCCGTCGCCGACCACCGAGTCCAGGTCGCCGAAGTACTTCTCGTTGTCGAGGCAGGTGGTGATGATCGTGGTGACGACGAGGTCGACCTCGCCCCAGCTGTCCGTCATGTCTGGCCTCCTTGGGTGTCGTGCGGTGGCCTGCCGGCCAGCCGGGCGAGATCGGCCAGGCCGAGCGCGTCGACCGGCTTCACGTCCCAGGGGTCCGCCAGTACTTCGAGCCGCTCGCCGGCGGGGTCGCCCAGACTCGTCACGACCAGGGCCGCTTCGGTGAAGTCCTCGTCCCGGGTGTAGCCGCTGACGGTCACCACCGTCGCCAGCCCGGCTCCGATCGCGGCGAGCAGGCCGTTGCGCGAGTCCTCGATGACCAGCGTGTCGGCGGGATCCAGCGCGAGTTCCTGGAGAGTCAACTGGTAGACCGCCGGATCGGGCTTCTTGCGCGGTACGACGTCCCCTGCGAACACCGGGATCGTCATCGCGACCTCATCGCCGACGGCACCGGCGAGCACGGCACGGACCGACGGCTCCGCCGAGGTCGACGCCACCGCCACCACCCATCCCGCTCGCAATGCGTCGGTGATGACCCGCCGTACGCCGGGACGCGGGGGGATGACGCCGGCGGCCACGAGATCGGTGAAGGTCTTCGTCTTGGCTTTGTGCCAGGTCGCCACGACCTCGGCGCGATCCTCGGGCGTCGCCGGAGATCCGGCCGCCCGCCAGACATCCGGGTCGTCCAGCAGGGTGGCCAGGCGTTCCTTGCCACCGCCGATGCGGAGCATGCGGCCGTAGTCGTCGACGGACCATCGCACCGGAAGGCCGAACTGCTCGAAGGTCGCGTTGAACGCCGGAAGGTGTCCGTCGCGTTCGGTGTCACCCAGGACGCCGTCGCAGTCGAAGATGAGCGCTGTCATGCGTGTCCGCCGCTGCCGAACATCTCGATGTGCTCGACGGCCATGGCCTTCACGGCCGCGTGGATGTCGCCGAACAACGACGGCGGATCCCACTTGTTCGTGGCCCGCGCCTGCTCGAGGTGCTCGAGTGACGACGTCATGTAGGCGACCTTGAGTGCCGTGGAGATGTTGACCTTCGCGCAGCCCCGGCCGATCAGGTCCTGGAACTGCTCACGGGTCAGACCCGAGCCACCGTGCAGCGCCATCGGGATCCCCGTCGCCGCCACCAGGTCGGTGATCCGCTGATAGTCGAGGTCGGGCGCCGAGTGGTAGATGCCGTGCGCATTGCCGATCGCCGGTGCGAACACGTCGACCCCGGTCGTCTCGACGAACCGGGTGGCGATCTCGAGGGACTGTCGCCGGGACTCGGTGTCGGAACCCACGCCGTCCTCGACCCCGGTGATGCCCTCGATCTCGCCTTCCACGTTGGCGCCGTACCCCTTGGCCTCGGCGACGACCTCGACGGTCTGGCGCTGGTTCTCCTCGACCGGGAGCGACGAGGCGTCGAAGAGAACGGAGTTCCAGCCCGCCGCGAGGCAGGAGCTGATGACGTCGCGCTCGGGACAGTGGTCGAGGTGGAGAGAGACCGGTACAGGGGCCGGCGCGACGGTTGCGTCGAACATCGCCTTGAGGACGTCGCGACCAACCGACTTCACCGTCTTGACGGAGGTCTGGACGATCAGCGGCGACCGCAGTTCGACGGCGGCATCGACGACCGCCCGCAGGCTGAGCTCGTCCACCACGTTGATCGCGGGGACCCCATAGCCTTTCGCCAGCGCCTCGTCGACCAGATCCTTCAGCCGTGCGACAGGCATGATCTCTCCTCTCAGCGGCTTACACACCACTAGGAGTCAGCCTGCCTCCCCGAACGCTGCAAAAATGCTGCACACGGTGGGACCGTCAATGGTCAGGCAGGTCATCGAGCAGTTGGGCGAGGTCCATTTCCGCGGCCGGCGTCTGGAGGCCACGCTTGAAGACCGCCTGAATTCGGCTCCTCAGGTCGACCTGCTGGCTTGCCCACTGAGCACTATGCTCCGAAGGTGTCGACTCCGGTGCTCGCCACCAAGCTGTTCCCACCAAGTCGGCGCGCCGACTTGGTGGCTCGGCCACGACTGGTGGACCGGTTGGACAGCACCCTGAACCGCGGCCACCGGCTCACCCTGGTCTCCGCGCCCGCCGGCTTCGGCAAGACCACGCTCCTCGCCGACTGGGCAACGACGCAAGAGCGGGTGGGATGGCTGTCGCTCGACGAAGGCGACAACGCGCTGCCGCGCTTCTTGGCGCATCTGTGGGCAGCGCTCTCCGACGCCGGTCTCGACCTGGACCCGGCGACGTTGGAGGCCCTGACCTCCGCGCCCACGTCTACCGGAATGACAGCGGTCGTCAACGAACTGGTGCAGCTCGGGCGGCAACAACCCGACAGCCACTGGCTGCTCGTGCTCGATGACTACCACGTGATCGCGGCGCCTGAGGTGCACGAGGTCGTCACCTTCCTTCTCGACCACTTACCCGAGCAGCTGCACCTGATGATCGCGACGCGCTCGGATCCACCGTTCCGACTCCCCCAGCTGCGGAGTCGCGGGCAACTGACAGAGGTGCGGGCCGCGGAGCTGCGCTTCGCGGCGGTGGAGGCACAGGAATTTCTCAACCAGGTCATGGGCCTGCACCTCGCCGAGGACGACGTACAGGCGCTGGAGGAACGGACCGAGGGCTGGATCGCCGGTCTCCAGTTGGCTGCGCTCTCGCTGCGCGGTGTGTCGGACCGCGGAGACGTCGACGAGTTCATCGACGCCTTCACAGGCAGCAATCGCTTCGTCATCGACTACCTGGCTGACGAGGTCCTCGCCCGCCAGGGTGCGGAGGTGCGGGACTTCCTGATCCGGACCTCAGTCCTCGACCGCATGACCGGTCCTTTGTGCGATGCGCTCACTGGTCGGACAGACGGCGTACAAGTGCTGGAGGGCCTGGACCGTGGCAACGTGTTCCTGGTCCCGCTGGATGCTGAGCGCACGTGGTACCGGTACCACCACCTCTTCCGCGACGTCCTTAGCGCTCGCCTGATGGCCGAGCGTCCGGAGCAGGTTCCGACGTTGCACCAGCTGGCAAGCGATTGGTTTGCCTCGCGCCACCTTGTCGCGGACGCAGTACGGCATGCACTCGCGGCCGGTGACTACGACCGCGCTGCCTACTTGATGGAGGAGGCGTTGCCCGAGCTGCGCCGCGCCCGGCAAGACAGCCTGCTGCTGTACTGGATGCGGACGATGCCGGAGTCCGTGGTGAAGCGGCGACCTGTCTTGTGCATCCTGTCCGGATGGTCGCTGATGATGACTGGTGACCTGGACGGGATGGAACGCCGGCTCGATGAGGCCGAGGCGGCGCTGGTTGCCGGCGCTCACGACCAGACGCTCGCAGCGATGTGGGCTCCTACCGAGGATCTCCGCACCGCACCGATGACAGTGTGGGTCTACCGTGCGGCGCTGGCGCAAGCGCGAGGCGACGTACCGGCCACTGCGCGCCATGCCCGGCGTGCGATGGACCTCACCGGCACCGACGACCACTTCGTGCGCGGGGCCGCGGGTGGGTTCCTCGGTCTGGCTGCCTGGGCGGCCGGCGAGGTAGAGGATGCCTTGTCCACGTTCTCGGAAGCGGCTCGCAGCCTCCATGCGGCGGGGAACCTGGTCGACGAGCTGGACATGACGGTGGTGCTCGGCGACATGTGGATCAGTGCGGGTCGTCCCCATCGGGCGCGCCAGCTCTACGAGCGAGGCCTGCTCACGGCGACTCAGGCGGGTCAGCCGTACCCGCGAGCCACCGCCGACCTGCACGTGGGGCTGGCCGAGCTTGAGCGTGAGCTGGATGATCTCGTCAAGGCAGAGGAACATCTCGAGACCGCGAGGATGCTCGGTCAGCGCGGCTCGATCACCGAGAACCGGCATCGCTGGTCCGTGGCCATGGCACAGGTGCGCGCCACGATGGGCGATCACGACACAGCCAAGGAGCTGCTCGACCAGGCTGAGGCGCTGTACCGGCCCGGCTCCTATCCCGACCTCCGCCCGCTCGCGGCTATCCGAGCCCGCGTGGACATCGCGGCGGGAGACCTCGCAGCCGCCGAGCACTGGGCTGAGGATCACGAGGTCACGACGGCCGACAGCGCGTCGTTCCTGCGCGAGTACGAGCACCTCACCCTTGTGCGGCTCCTGCTCGCCCTTCACCACCGTGATTCCGGGGCGCCCGTGGATGACGCGCTGTCGCTGCTCCAACGCCTTCAGGCCGACGCCGACCGACGGCGCGCCGGCAGCCTGCTCGAGATCGGCATGCTGCAAGCCCTCACCCACGACGCTCGCGGGGACCGACTGCAGGCTCTCGCGGAGCTGAATGACGCACTGGCCCGGGCACCGGAGCCGGATGCCTATCTGCGCTTGTTCCTCGACGAAGGCGCTCCCATGCTCGCCCTGCTCCGCGATCCCGCTCTCAGCCAGTACGACGTACTGCGCCGGCACGCTCCTCGACTCCTCGACGCCAACCCTCCTTCAGCGGACCGCGGATCCCTGGCCGACCCGCTCAGCGAACGGGAGCTCGAAGTACTGCGACTCCTCGACAGCGAGCTCACCGGTCCCGAGATCGCCCGTCAACTCTTCGTAGCCCTGAACACCTTGCGCACCCACACCAAGCGAATCTTCACCAAGCTCGACGTCAACACCCGCGCCGGTGCCGTCCGCCGCGGCCACGAGCTCGGCCTGCTTTAGCGGTTCACATCGTCAGTCACCAGATGTGGTGACGCCCGGCCACCACGTCCCGTCATACGTTCCGGACAACCTCGCGGCACCGGTCGCGGAGTACCTGAACAAGGAGCCGGAAATGACCGTCACTTCCACCACTCTCACCCGAGCCGCAGGCGTTGCCGCGATCGGCGCGGGACTGATCTTCATCGGCGTCCAGATCAACCACCCGCACCTGGACGCCACCTCCATCACCACGACCGAAGTAGTCCTGCGGAACTCCCTGAAGGTCCTGATGGCCGCGCTGGCGCTGGCCGGATTCACCGGCATGTACCTGAGCCAGGTCCGCCGGAACGGCTTGCTCGGACTCATCGGCTACCTGGTGCTCGGCGTCGGCTTCCTCACCATCCTGTGCACCACCTTCGTCGCCGCCTACGTCCTGCCCACCATCGCCGAGACCAACCCCGGCTTCGTGAACGACGTCGCCGCCGTCGCCACCGGCGGCCACGCCATCGGTGACATCGGCGCGCTGCAGATCGCCGAACGGGTCCAGGGCTTCGGCTACCTGGCCGGCGGTCTCATTTTCGGCATCGCGCTCTACCGGGCCCGCGTTCTGACCCGTTGGGCGACCTTGCTCCTCGCCGTCGGTGGCGTCGTCTCCGCAGCGCTCTCCGTGATGCCGGACGCCTTCTACCGACTGCTGGCCTTCCCGACCGGCATCGCCATGATCGCCCTCGGCTACTCGCTCTGGAAGACGAGCCGCGACAACAACACAACGCAGCCCGCGCTTCCCAGCCAGCGCGTCACGACGGCGAGTGCGGCATGAGCATGTCGAACCACGCCCCCTCCCCCATGGGCTACGAACTCCGCATCGACGGTCACCTCGACCGACACTGGTCGACCTGGTTCGCCGGCCTCGCCCTCACCCTCGAGAACGACGGCACCACCACCCTCCGGGGCATAGTGACGGACCAGTCCGAACTACACGGCCTACTCACCAAGATCCGCGACCTCGGCCTCACCCTCATCTCCCTCACGCCCGCCGACCCAGGTTCCTAACAGTTTCCTAGCAATTTCCTGGCAGGCATTGCGAGCGAACGGACGCATCGCTGGAAGCCTCCGCTCGAGACCGGCACCGTGACGCTCGTGGAAATCCGTGAGCCCGACGTCGAGCGATTTGCTACGCCACCAGATCATCGGCTCACGGCTCCACCACCAGCGGATGGGTTGATGATGAGGTTGTGACTACTGCGGATGAGGCGTCTCAGGCGTCGGCGCCGAGGTGTTGGTGTTGCAGCGGTGAGTTCGATGAGGCCGATCTCGTGCGGCTGGGGGGCGCATCCCGAGGTCGGTGTCTGCTTCGGGTGTGCGCGCTACTTGCAGCGGCGGGCCGGCGAGCGCGAGGACGAGCGACGTCCGTCCCGCAGCGCTCGCCTGCGGTATGGCGTCCGGGCGGCTCGAGAGCGAGTGATCGCTCGTGGTTGGCACGAGATTCCCCTTGTCGGGTGGGTACTCCGGCGAATCGACCGCCATCTGCCGTGGTACAAGTTGAGGTTCCCAACCCTAGGGCCACTTGCTTTGCTGTCGCCCTAGCCGCCTGCGATCGCGGTGACGGTGCCCCCGACGATGCTGGTGATGGTGTCTGCCGCCGTGGACGGTGACGGCTTGCCCGCGTCCAGCCACGCGATCACGGCTTCGACAGCGACGGTAGGTATCAGCTGCGCGGCCCACTGCAGCCGGTTCTCGTCATGGATCACTTCTCGCAGGTACGGTTCGGCGGTCGCAGTCATCGCGGCGCGGAGCTCGTCGGCGTGTCGGCGGAAGTCGGGCTCTTTGGCCGACTGCCGGAAGAAGAGCTTGAAGCCGTCGGGGTTGTCCTGTGCGACCGCGATGAGTGCCTGAAGGCTGGACTCGGTGAGGTGATGTGGATGGCCGGTGGCCTCGCGCAGCTGGTTGCTGACCTCGTCGAGGACCGCCTCGTAAAGCTCGGTCTTGGAGTCGAAGTGCCGGTAGATCAGCACCCTGCTGACGCCGGCCTCTGCGGCGACGTCCTCGAGGTTCGTCGCTGCATAGCCGCTGCGAGCGAACGCTCGGGCCGCGGCAGCGATCAGAGCCCGGCGCCGCTCGGGGCGCTTCATCAGCTTGCCCTCAGTCGGTGCAGCCACGACTCTCCTCAAAGTGTTTACAGACGTGTTGACACTTCCTAGTTAACACCTCATGGTAGTGCCATGCCAGCACAGAGGTCGCACCCGCTGTTCGCCCGTGTGTATGCCCACCTGGGGCCGGTTTTGATGGGTGGCCGCCCCGGTGCCCGCGACACAGACATGGCGGCGTCGTGACTGGCACCGGTATCCAGGTCCGCGGCCTGACGAAGTCGTTCCGCACGGTGCGGGCGGTCGACGATCTGAGTTTCGAGGTTGCTCCCGGGACGGTCACCGGGTTCCTCGGGCCGAACGGCGCCGGGAAGACGACGACATTGCGGATGCTGTTGGGCCTAGTCCGACCCGATCGAGGAGACTCGACGATCGGCGGTGTCGGCTATCGCGACGTCCCCGCCCCGGCGACCGTTGTGGGGGCGGCGCTCGATGCGACCGGCTTTCACCCTGCCCGGTCGGTG
>NZ_DASRXP010000514.1:0-2397 GCF_035687465.1 Kribbella sp. | reverse complement strand
GTGGGCACTCGCCGGCGGCAACGTCAACGCCTGGTACAGCGCGCAGAGCCATCGGCTGGAGACCGGCATGTCGAGCCTGCTGCGAGCGATCCTCGCCGAGGCGCGAATCGATCTGCGGCTGAACTCGCCCGTCGCCGCCGTCTCCGACAACGGCGGCCAGGTTCGTGTCACCACCGAGGCCGGTGCGGTCTTCTCCGCCCGGACGGTGGTCGTGGCGGTGCCGGTGAACCTCTGGAAGACCATCCGGTTCACCCCCGGCCTGCCCGCGGTGCAGGCCATCGCGGCCGGTCAGGGCGTCGGCGTGCGCAATAGCCGCAAGCTCTGGCTGCACGTGCGCGGGGTCGCCGAGCCGGTGGTGGTCAACGGCGCGGAAGGCGACACGTTCATGACCGTGCTGTCCCACAGCATGGTCCCCGACGGCCAGATCATGCTGGCCCTGAACAGCCTGCCCGCGCTCGACGTGACGAACCGGGGAGAGATAGAGCGCGCAGTGCAGCGGGTCCTGCCGGAGGCGCGGCTGATCCAGCACCGTGCACAGGACTGGGGCGCGGACCGGTATTCGCTCGGCGGCTGGGCGCTGCGCCGCCCTGGGCAACTGACCGCACAGCTCCCCGCCATCCAGCTTCCTCACGGCCGGCTGGCGTTCGCCACCAGTGACATCGCCAGCGGCTGGGCGGGTTTCGTGGAAGGCGCCATCGAGTCGGGGTTCCGTGCGGCGGGTCAAGCGGGAGGGATCGTGCACGCCCTCGGTCACCGAGCCGGGTGAGACGTGGTGGAGCGGCCCGGCCGCTCCACCACCCCGGGCCGGGTCAGATCGCCGCAGGCTTGGGGAAGTACCCCCTCTTGGAAAAGAAGTCCACATACTTGGCCAGGAGGTCACCTGTCACCTCGGGGCAGGCGATCCCGCTGCCGGCGAGCGCGACCTCGGTCTTGCCGGTGTCGATGGCGGGATAGCCTCCTTCGCCGGCGAACCCGGCTTCGAACACTTCGAGCAGCGGAATCAGCGAGTTCGCGGGGTCGGCGCGGACGACTTCGCTCCACTCCTGGTGGTCCATTTCGGCGACTGGATGGCCCAGCGTCCGCAGGTGGTCGATCACCTCGGTGAACGGGAGAGCGCTGGGATTGGAGAGGTTGAAGGTGTCCCCCACTGCGCTGATCCTCTGCGACAGGTACAGGATCGCCGCGCTGACGTAGTCGACCGGAGTCGGGTGGAAGTAGCTCGCCGAGTTCGCCGGGATCGCTTTCGCTTCAAGGATTCCGCGAATGCTGAGCCAGACGAAGTCCTGGGTCTGGCACGCGCCGTTGACCTGGTCGCCGGAGACGACGTCGACCCGGTAGATCGAGACCGGCACACCGCGACGACGGGCGAGGCCGAGCACGGCTTCGGCCACCCACTTCGCCTGGCGGTACCCGTTCGACAAGGTCTCCGGCGGTCCGGTGGGGTCGTCCACCGACAACCGGACGCCCTCGGCAGGCCGCTGCGCGTAGACGCCGGTCGAAGAGACGTAGTGCACCGGGACGGTGCGGTGCCGGGCCGCCAGCCGGAGCACCTCCTCGGTGCCCGCAATGTTGGCCGGCTTGAGCGTTTCGTAGGGATAGAGCCAGTTCACGCTGGCGCCCGCGTGATAGACGACGTCGATCACGCGGGCGAGCTCGTCGAACAACGATTCACCGAGTCCCAACGCCGACTCGGCCAGGTCGCCGACGACGACGTCGACTCGGGCGAGGTCGACGTCCGGCCGCGTCTCATACCACTCCATCGCCTCGATCAGTCGTCGGAGGGCGTCGGCCTCGTCCTTGCCCCGGACGAGGCAGTGAACCCGGGCGGAGGTGGTCCGCAGCAGGTCGCGCAGGAGGAACGACCCGAGGAATCCGGTGGCCCCGGTGAGAAACACGTGCGCGGGCTCATGGGTGAGATGGGCGGGCCCCGCGGCCGTCACGTCCGGCGCCAGCCGGACTTCCGCGCCGAAGTCGACGGTCTCCGGTACGTCCCCCGGAGTGCCTACCAGGGCGGCCAGCAGCCTTTCGGCGAGGGCGACCGGAGTCGGGTGGTCGAACACCACCGTCGCGGGCAGCCGCGTGGCGACCGCTCCGCTCAGCCGGTTGCGCAGGTCGACGGCGGTGAGGGAGTCGAACCCGATGTCCTGGAACACCTGCCCGACACCGATCGGGTCCTCCGCGCCCCGGCCCAACGCGGCCGAAGCGTGTTCGACGACGAGACCGACCAGCAGAGCTCGGCGGGCACGCTCGTCCAGGCCGGCGACGGTGTCCAGCAGGGCGGTGCCGGGCCCGGCGGCTTTCGTCGCCGCGGCCGGCCGGAGCCGGGTCCTGGTCAGACCCCGCATCAGTGCGGGCTGGGTGGGGTGTGTCCGCGCGGCCGCCAGGTCGACGGGCAAC
>NZ_DASRXP010000513.1:0-2684 GCF_035687465.1 Kribbella sp. | reverse complement strand
TCGAGGGGTGGGGGGTGGGGGAGCGGGTTATCCACAGGGGTTGGGCTGGGTGGCGCGGCGTGCGGGGGGTCGGGTGGGTGGTGGCGGCCGGTAGACTCGGGGAGTTGCCTGGGTGTGTTTTGGCGACTTTCTGCTCCACCGGAAGAAACGGACTGTTCTCTCGTGTTCGACACGCTTTCCGACCGCCTCTCCGCCGCGTTCAAGAATCTGCGCGGCAAGGGCAAGCTGACCGACGCCGACATCGACGCGACCGCCCGCGAGATCCGGATCGCGCTGCTGGAGGCGGATGTCGCGCTGCCGGTGGTGAAGGAGTTCATCGCCGCGGTCAAGGAGCGGGCCGGTGGGGCCGAGGTGCGCGGTGGGCTGAACCCTGCGCAGCAGGTGATCAAGATCGTCAACGACGAGCTGGTCACGATCCTCGGTGGCGAGACGCGTGAGCTGCGGATGGCCAAGCGGCCGCCGACGGTGATCATGCTGGCCGGTCTGCAGGGTGCGGGTAAGACCACCCTGGCCGGCAAGCTCGCGAAGTGGCTGAAGGAGACGCAGCACCAGACCCCGATGCTGGTCGCCGCCGACCTGCAGCGGCCGAACGCGGTCACCCAGCTGCAGGTGGTGGGCGACCGGGCCGGCGTGCCGGTGTTCGCGCCCGAGCCGGGTAACGGTGTCGGCGACCCGGTCCAGGTGGCCCGGCTGGCGATGGACGAGGCCCGCACCAAGCAGTACAGCGTCGTGATCGTCGATACCGCCGGCCGGCTGGGCGTCGACGAAGTACTGATGAAGCAGGCCGCGGACATCCGCGACGCGGTCAACCCGGACGAGATCCTGTTCGTCGTCGACGCGATGATCGGCCAGGACGCGGTCACCACCGCGCAGGCCTTCCTCGACGGCGTCGGCTTCGACGGTGTGGTGCTGTCCAAGCTGGACGGTGACGCCCGGGGTGGTGCCGCGCTGTCGATCGCGCAGGTGACCGGCCGCCAGGTGATGTTCGCCTCGAACGGCGAGAAGCTCGAGGACTTCGACGTCTTCCACCCCGACCGGATGGCGTCCCGCATCCTCGGCATGGGCGACGTGATGAGCCTGATCGAGAAGGCCGAGCAGTCGTTCGACGCCGGGGAGGCGGCCAAGACCGCCGCCAAGCTGCAGAAGAAGGGCGGCAAGGACTTCACCCTGGACGACTTCCTCGCCCAGATGCAGTCGGTCCGCAAGATGGGCCCGCTGACCAAGATCTTCGGCATGCTGCCCGGCGCGGCCCAGTTCAAGGACCAGCTGGAGAACTTCGACGAGCGCGAGATCGACCGGATCGAGGCAGTCATCCACTCGATGACCCCGGCCGAGCGGAACGACCCGAACATCCTCAACGGGTCCCGCCGGCTCCGGATCGCGAACGGCTCCGGGACCGAGGTGGCCACCGTCAGCGGCCTGGTCGAGCGGTTCTTCGAGGCCCGCAAGATGATGTCCGCGATGGCCTCCGGCAAGGGCATGCCCGGAATGCCGGGAATGCCCGGGATGCCGGGCGCCGGCGGCGGCGGCAAGAAGGCGAAGCAGCAAGCGAAGAAGGGCAAGGCCAAGCGCGTCTCGGGGAACCCCGCCAAGCGGGCGAACCAGGGCTCCGGCCAGCCTGCCGAGCCGCAGCCGGGCCAGCTGCCGGCAGCGTTCGGCGGTGGCGCCGCGGCAGACGACTTCGAGCTCCCGGACGACCTGAAGAACATGCTCGGCGGCAAGTAAAGCGCCGGTAGCCGGCGGGGGTCTTGCAGGGGTTATTGGCCATTTGCACTAGGCGTCTCCTGCATACGGCGCGCAGTTAGCGGTTGTCCCTGAGCTACTGGCCGCTAAGATCGTCCCTACGCCCGAGGATCGAGTACTGCGGAATACGTCGAAGGACGGTTCGGATGAGGCAGCAGTTCAAAGACCTGGATACGTGGCGGGGCAAGCTGACCGCCACCTGGGTCTGCCTGGCTCCGCCCGCCGCCATGGTCGCTGTGTTTGTGGCCGGCGGCGTTCCGTCGAACACTTTCGTGGTCGATTCGCATGCCCTGAGCCAGCCCCGGCAGGACTCCGTCTTCGACGCCCTGGCCGGTGAGGTCCCGGCCACGCCGGGAGCCGACGGCAGCGTCGGGACCGAGGCGCGGTCCTCGATCGAGGTGCCGGTCACCGGTGCGCTCGACAACAAGCAGACGCCACCCGTCGGAATCACCGGGGATGCCTCGGGTATCCCGGGCACCGTGCTGGCGGCGTACCAGAAGGCTGCCAACGACCTCGCCGTCGCCCGGCCGACCTGCCACATCACCTGGCCGCTGCTGGCCGGCATCGGCAAGGTCGAGTCCGCGCACGCAAGCGGTGGACGGGTCGACGCGGCCGGCAACACCCGCGGCAAGATCCTCGGCCCGGTGCTCGACGGAGGTCCGGGCATGGCCGCGATCAGCGACACCGACCAAGGCCGGTACGACGGCAACGCGCAATGGGACCGGGCAGTCGGCCCGATGCAGTTCATCCCGGGCACCTGGGCCGGATTCGGGGCGGACGGCAACGGTGACGGTCTCAAGGACCCGCACAACGTCTTCGACGCGGCCCGAGCAGCGGGGGAGTACCTCTGCTCCGGCGGTTCCGACCTGAGCAACCCGCAGGGCCTGGTCCAGGCGGTACTTCGGTACAACCACTCGATGGACTACGTGTCCACCGTGCTC
>NZ_DASRXP010000512.1:0-30753 GCF_035687465.1 Kribbella sp. | reverse complement strand
TACATCCGGGTCGGCTCCCGGCTGATTCCACTGAACGCTCCGGAGGCTCTCCGGCCGAACTTGGACTCGCCCTACCAGTTGTCCCTCGCGGCCGAACTGGCCAACCACTTCCCACCACAGGTCCCGTACGTCGCAGGCGAGCCGCTGACCTACCACTGGATGGTCTACAACCACATCGCCTCGGCCCACTGGATCACTGGGATCGAGCTCGACGTACTGACGCAGCGCGTCGTGCCGTTCGCCTTCCTACTGCTGACAGCTCTCGGAGCGGCTGCGGTCGCCATGGTGCTGACGGGCCGCGCTCTCGCGGCACCGATCGGGGCCGGGCTGACTGTCCTCGGCAGTGACCTCTCGCCGTGGGCCTGGACGACCACGCACACGCTGTACAACGACGGCCCGATGTCGATGGGCCAGATGATCAGCCCGACGCAGGCGTTCTCCACAGTGCTGACGCTGCCGCTGATAGCGATCACGGCCCTGCTGCTACGACGCAAGCCGGGCCAGACCAAGCAGCAACTCGCGGGGCTGTTCCTGGTAGCGACTGTGCTGATCGCCGTGCTCTCGATCAGCAAGGCAACCGCACTCCCCGTGTACGCCGCCGGGATTGCCGCAGCCTGGATCTACCTGACGGTCCAGGCCCGTCGACTCAACCTGCGCGCGCTGGTCCTCGGTGTACTGGTCACTGCCAGCTATGCGGGGAACCTCTTCCTCGTACTCCGCGGCGCGAGCCACGGCACCGAGGTGAAACCGGGTGGGACCTTCCGCAGCATGTTGGACGGCATGCTGACCGGCATCGACCCTTCGGTGCAAGGTGGTCCGTCTGTGCTGATCATCGTCTCGGCCGCGATTGTCATCGCCTGGTTGATGCCTGCTGCCGGCGCCCTGTTGATTCGTCGGCGGCTCCCCCGCGATCCGATGGTCGTGATGCTGCTGGCCGGGCTGATCAGTGCGATCGCAGCTGCCGGCCTGCTGTACCACTACAGCCAGGCGCAGGTCTTCTTCGTCCGAAGTGCCTTTGTCTATGGGGTTCTGATAGCTGCCTGGGGTCTGTCCTCCCTAGACCGACGCCAGTACTTCGCTGTCGCGCCCGCGCTGGCTCTAGGCGTCGCCGCAATCTACTTTGGCCGATCCCGGACCGACGGGCTCATCAGGGACTGCCGCGATACCAGCTGCCTCGACCGGATCTTCGCCGAACCACCTGTGGTCGCTCTGCTCGTGGTGGCCGTCGGAGTCGTCGTACTGGGTCTGGTGATGCGTGGATCTCGGCGTACCTGGGCCGTAATCGCAGTGGCCGCATTGCTGGGCACGACGGTCTCCCCGACCGTCCTGAGCCTCGCCAGGTTCGCGTTCCCGCCGCAGGGCCCGTACGAGTCGATCGCGCCCGGCGGGATCGAGGCGGCACGGTTCATCCGTGGATTGTCCGCGCCAGACGACCTGATCGCGACCAACATCCACTGCCACGCGCCGACCGGGCCCCAGTGTCATACGGGATCCTTCTGGATTCCGGGCTATGCCGAGCGCCGCGTGCTCGTCGAGGGCTGGGCGTACACGGCCAGGGCGAATGACGTCCACACCAGCGCGGAGGCGCTGTACGGGCCGTTCTGGGACCAGGAGAAGCTGCGCATCAATGACGAGGCGTTCACCGGCCCGACCGCGGAAGGCCTGGAGACGCTGCGGACGAAGTACGGGGTGCACTGGCTCCTCGCGGACGAGCGGGTCGCCCAGATCCCGGATGACCTAGCCCGCCTGGCCGAGCTCCGCTTCCAGGAGGGCACGGTCCGCGTCTACCAGCTCTACCCGCCCCGGCCCCCGGAGGAGCCGACCGAAGGCCCTTGAGCTCACCCCAGGCTGATGGTCGGGATCGGCAGGCTCTGGTTCCAGGTGCGGTCGAGGGCAGTGACGGAATACAGGTAGTGGTGGCCCTTGACCGCTGTGGTGTCCGTGAAGGTCTGCTGGCCACCGGTGGTCCGCACTGTCGCGAGTAGGTTGCGCGCATCGTTGTCTGCACACCAGTCGCCTGCCGCCAGGTCGCGGCGATAGATCGCGTACGACGTGGTGTCGGCTGAGGTCGCACGCCACTGCAGGCGAGTCCCTGTACTCAGGCGGCTCGCACGGAGACCGTTGACCGGTAGCGGTGGGCGGGAATCCAGGGACGGCATCGCCGGGACCAAGGCAGGACGCGTGTACCACTTGCTGTTGAGCAGGCTGGTAGCTCCGAGGCGATCAGCCCGGACATCCTTGGCGGAGAAGTAGATGTTGCCCTTGACCTCCGGGATCGTGCTGTCGAACGCCAGGTGGTCGCTCAGCTCGGCCGGGTCGGACCAGTCGGGCGACTGCGTCGACGTACCGACCTTGTAGGTGGCCTCACCGATGTACAGGTGCACGTCAGTCCCACGGACCTGCTCGGCCCACCACGGCACGATCTTGTTGTAGTCCGCCGCAGCGAAACCACCGGCCCAGTAGACCTGCGGGACGATGTAGTCGATCCACTCCTCGCGGACCCAGCGCCTGGTGTCCGCGGCCAGGTCGTCGTACGTCTGGACCCCTGCGGTCGTGGGCGAACCGAGCGGGTCGGTCGCGGCGTTGCGCCAGACGGCGAAGGGCGAGATGCCGAACTTCACCCACGGCTTGTCAGCCTTGATCCGATGCTGCAGCTCCTGGATCAACAGATTGATGTTGTTCCGCCGCCACTCGGCCAGCGTCGGGAAGCCCTCGCCGTACTGCGCGTAGGTGGCCGCGTCGTCGAACACCTGACCAGCAACGGGATAGGGGTAGAAGTAGTCGTCGAAGTGCACACCGTCGATGTCGTACCGCGACACCGCGTCCATGATGGCGTCCTCGACCAGCTTGCGGACAGCTGGGATCCCCGGGTTGTAGTAGAGCTTGCCGCCGTACGTGACGACCCACTCCGGGTGCTGCCGGGCCGGGTGCTCGGGGACCAGCGCATCGAGGTTGGTGCCCATGGAGAGCCGGTACGGGTTGAACCACGCGTGCAGCTCGAGGTTCCGCTTGTGCGCCTCGGCGACCGCGAACGCCAGCGGGTCGTAGCCGGGGTTCCCGCCCTGCTGGCCGGTGAGGTACTGCGACCACGGCTCGATCGTGGACGGCCAGAACGCGTCAGCCGTCGGACGGACCTGCAGTACTACGGCGTTGTGCTTCTGCCGCACCGCGTCGTCGAACCAGCCGACCAGTTCAGCCTGCTGCTGTGCCGCGGTGAGGCCGGTCCTGGAGGGCCAGTCAATATTCACCACCGAGGCGACCCAGCTCGCGCGGAACTGCCTCAGCGGAGTACTGGGATCCGCTATGCAGTTCGCCGGCGCTGCAGCCCCCGCGGTACTGGGTAGGGCTGCGAACAGCAGGCCCAGTGCCGCACCGAGTACACCGACGCTCCGCCAGACTTTCATGTCACTCTCCGACTGGTCCGCAAATGAAGTCGAAAGATAGTTACACAATTGCGCGAGCCGTAGAAGACTGAGACGAGGTTGGAGATGGATCGGCGAGCGGGCGCAGGTATGGCAGGGCACCGGTACGCCCGCTCGCCGGCCTTAGAGGCCCCTAGATCAGGCTGAAGGGTGCTCAGATCGGGGGGACGGGATGTTGGCGACCAGGACCCGAGCACCGGTGAGATGTTCGAAGTGCGTCTTGATGCTGACGGGCGCGCCTAGGACGGCGAAATGCAGCATGCTGGGCAGCACTACCGCGGTGACCTCATAACGATCTACAGCAGCAATCAAAGCTTCGAAGGCGGCCGGCGACGTGTGGACCTCTTCGATGAACACAGTCCCAAGATCGAAGCCTTCGGTCACGGCGAAATATGCCAGGCGTTCCATGGCGTCCACGACCTCTACGTCTGACATGAGCAAGTGCCTGCGGACATATGCCAGGAGGAGCGGCTTAACTGCGCCGCTCATGTGCGGTCACGCATGTCATGCACGAGCTCACGCAGCACGAAGATCCACAGCGTTGCTGTGATGGCCGTCAGAATCCACATGCCAGTGATCACGCTCAGTCACATCCCCGCTCGAGACGCAGTTCGCCAAACGGCGATACGCACCCACCTTGACGGCAGGCTGTCTCAGGCGAAATCACTGAGAATGCATAGCCGGCATGCGCCAAGCGTCATAGCCCGACGAAGACGACAAGGGACAGCCCGCAAGATGGCCGTTACGATTTGTAGACAGAGCACAGATCGGAGCGCCCATGAGTCCGCAGCCAATGCGGAAACGCTACTGCCGCTGCGGCACGCAATTGGCAACGGACAATCCCACCCAGCAGTGTGCCCGGTGCCAACGGATCTCCCGTGACAGGTTCAACACGCCGCCGCGGGTTCCGGACGAGTTCTGGAAGACCGAAGAGTTCCACGACGCGTTCGCGGCCCAGCACATCGGTCGTGTAGTACGAACGTACCGTTTACATCTGCACCATCAGTCGACATACGGACCTGCAGGCATCTCTCAGGGACTGATCGGCCAATGGCTCGGATTAAGCCAGCCTCAGGTCAGCCGGTTGGAGACCGGCAGACCGGTCCGCAACCTCGACACCCTGGCCTACTGGGCGAGGGTTCTAGAGATTCCGGTGGACCTATTGTGGTTTGACCTGCCCGGAGCCAGCCGTGCGGCGGAATCGGCCACCGACGTCGTACTGTCCGTCGACGGCGAGCAAGACTCAAGCCATTTGGCTGGGAAACAGCGGGCCGCTGGAGAGCAGCGGCCGTTCTTGGTTGCCGCACCCTTTACCCCCGGAGAGGAAGAGGGCTTGGAGCGACGTCGACTCTTGGAGAGCTTGGCCGGCCTCGGAGCCATGGCAGCTCTCGGGGTCCAGCCTCTTGAAGTAATCCGTCACGCCTTGAATGCATCCCTGCCTCCAGATGGATCTAACTACACGATTGAGGACTGGCAAGAGATCGCCTACGACTACGCGCACGCATACTCGGCGACTCCGCCGCAGTTACTTCTCCCTGATCTCATCGCGGATGTCCTGGCGCTCCGTCACGCAATAAACGAGACAGCGGACTCCCGTCGACGGAGCCATCTCTACGCAGCGGGCGCGACACTCGCAACGATCATGGCCATGACGGCAAGTGCTCTGAGCCAGCCAGGCGAGTCTCGACAGTGGTGGCGGACGGGGCGCCGCGCTGCTGATGCCTCAGGTGACCGTGACCTGCGTGTGTGGGTGCGTGGCTATGAGTCGATGAGCGGGTTCTACCAGGGAAGACCGCTTCAGTCCGTCCTCAACCAGGCTGATGCCGCCATCCAACTCGCTGAGGACCATGCCTCAATCGGGAAGCTGCAAGCCATGGCATGCAAAGCCAAGGTGCTCTCTCAGATGGGCGCGACCGCTGACGCGGAGGATCTACTCGGCCAAATGAGAAGTACGTTCGATTCCTTGCCTGGCACTGTTGCTGCCGAACGCTCTTCGCTACTGGCCTGGCCGGAGCAGAACCTTCTACATACCGACAGTTTCGTATACACCGCGACCGGGCGAGTAAAGGAAGCGCACAAGAGTCAGGATGCAGCGCTTGCCGCATATCCGATGTCGATGTCCCGATGCCGAGCCCAGATCGAGCTACACCGCGCCGCCTGTTTGGTGAACGACGGATCGGTAACCGACGGAATCGCCCACGCTGGATACGTCCTCGAGGGCCTGCCAGCCGAGCACCACACCCAGAATGTTAGGGCCGTCGCCAGGAAGGTACTGGCGACCGTGCCTGATTCAGAGGCCGCCCGACCGAGCGTCAGCGAGTACCGGGAACTGCTGTCCCTATCGCACTCTCCAGGCGCCAGACAGTCGGCGCAGAGGGGTTGATTCGATTCCCTCATCACCCGATGCGGTTCCGGTCTGGCCACCGGATCGCACGCCGCGCAGGAGAGCCGGTACCGTGGTGGCCGGATCAACCGGTAGCGAGAGGGTGGGAAAGTGCTGCGCACGGCATCGGACAGCGACGTCGACACAATCCGAGCCTTCCGCAATCAGGCGGCGAACCGTGTCATCAGCATCATGGCGCACGAAATCTCTGCTGATGAGCACGCCGCTTGGTGGGCCAAAGCCAGCGTGGATCCAACCCGCCGGATACTGATCTACGAACGCGACGGTGTCGCTGCCGGTGTAGTCAACTTCACCGATCTGGAGCTCGACGGCGACCGCAAGACGGGTGAGTGGGGCTTCTATCTGGACGCCGAGGGCCTGGCCGAGCGGGGCGAGACGCTGCCGGCCTGGATCGAGGTCATGAAGGACGCGACCGGCTACGCGTTCGACGAACTCGGCCTGGACGACCTGTCCGGCGAGGTCCTCGAGCACAACACCGTGGTCCGGCAGATGAACCGGCGGTTCCGGTTCGTCGAGGGCGAGCCTCAGACCCGGTACGCCGACGGCCGCGAGATCACCGTGCTCCCCATCAGCCTGAACAAGCTCAACCGGCGAAAGCCGAAGGGAAACTGACCTAGATGAGTGCCAGCACAACCATCAACTTCGGCGACGTCCCGGTCGGTCCGGACCATCAGCCGTTCATCATCGCGGAGATGTCGGGCAACCACAACGGCGATCTCGAGCGGGCCAAGGACATCGTCCGGGCGATGGCCGAGACCGGTGTGCACGCGCTGAAGCTGCAGACCTACACCGCCGACACGATCACGCTGGACGTCGACCTGCCGGCCTTCCGGCTGCCGTCCGAGCACGAGCTGTGGGGCGGCGCCCGGCTGTACGACCTCTACCAGGAGGCGCACACGCCGTGGGAGTGGCACGAGCCGCTGTTCGAACTGGCGAACTCGCTCGGCATGCTGGGGTTCTCGTCGCCGTTCGACCCGACCGCGATCGACTTCCTGGAGAAGCTGAACGTCCCGGCGTACAAGGTGGCGTCGAACGAGATCGGTGACCTGCCGCTGGTCCGCGGGATGGCGGAGACCGGCAAGCCGATCATCATCTCCACCGGCTCCGCGACCCTGATGGACATCGACGCGGCGGTCCGCGCGGCCCGGTCCACCGGCAACGAGCAGATCGTCGTGCTGTCCTGCACGGCCAGCTACCCGGCCCCGGCCGACCAGTCGAACCTGCGCTCGATCCCCGTACTCCGGGACGCGCTCGGCGTGCAGATCGGCCTCTCGGACCACACCATGGGCATCGGTGCGTCGATCGCGGCCGTCGCACTCGGCGCCACCGTGATCGAGAAGCACGTCACGCTGTCCCGCGCGGACGGCGGCGTCGACTCGGCGTTCTCGCTGGAGCCGGCTGAGGTGAAGGCGCTCGTCGAGGGCACCAAGGTCGCCCAGCAGGCCCTCGGCCAGCCGATCGTCGGCCCCAAGCAGGCCGAGCAGAACGTACTGCGCTTCCGCCGGTCGCTCTACGTCACGCGCGACGTCAAGGCCGGCGAGAAGGTCGCAGCCGACAACGTCCGCTCGGTCCGCCCGGCCGGTGGTCTTCCGCCGGACGCTTTCACCTCGGTCGAGGGTCGCGAGTTCCGCGTCGACGCCGTGAAGGGCACCCCGCTCACCTGGGACGTTCTGTAGGTCTGAAACGACAAAAGCGGGCGCCGAGGCGCCCGCTTTGTCGTTCTCAGGATCAGACGGGGCGGAGCCAGTAGTGGATGGCGCCGGGGCCCTCGGCGCCGTGGTAGCGCCGGCCGGGCTCGGACCTCTCGATCTCGAAGCCCGCGCTTTCGAAGATCTTCCGGACGATCTCGTCGTTCAGCACCAGCGGGTGCATGCTGTCCGGCACGTCGTGCATGTCGAAGCTGAGCAGCGCGGTGCCGTCCGGCTTCAGGTACTTACGGATGTTCTGGATCCCCTGCTCGAAGTTGAAGCCGTGGTCGAGCGCGTTGATCGACACGATGAAGTCGGCCCGGGCCTCGAGTTCGGGGATGAACTGCTCGGCCGGCAACGAGTACACCTCGTCGGCCTTGTCGAGGTCATGCCACTCGACCTCGCTCATGTACCGGTCCGCCAGCGGCTCGAGGACCGCGAGCTGGGCGCCCTCGAAGTACAGGCTGCGCAGCCGGCTGCCGGCGCCGACGTCGACGATGAACTTGCCTTCCCAGCCGGTCGGCTCGAGACCGAGGATCTTCCAGTCCCGCACCACACACTCGCGCCAGACCTTCTCCTCGGCGCGGAAGTTGTGCCGCTTGTGGAAGTCGAGCTCACCGTTCTGTGCCGCATCCGCCCAGGCGCTGCGGTCGATGGTCGGACGCAGCTCCGCCTTGGCGGGCTTGGCTGCCGCCTTGGCAGGCTTGAACGCCCTGCGGAGGCGGCGCTTGATTCGCTGGGTGAGATTGGCCATGCGCGCCACCATAGCGTGTCCAAAGGTGCTATGGCGTGTGGCGGGAATCTACGGGCTGAGAGGCAACTTTTCCGGTGTCTCGGGCATCTCGGAAGGAGAGGCCTTGTCGGCGAAGGTCCAGAAGCGGTGCAGCAGGTACGAGACCAGCGGCACGATGGCGATCATGATCGCCTGGGACAGCAGTACCGGCAGCCCCAGGACCTCGATCAGCAGCGGCATCCCGAGCAAAGAGCAGACCAGGCCGACCAGATAGACGGTGTAGAACTTGGCGAATCCACGCAGCCAGCCGGTGGTCGAGCCGAAGACGAAGGTGCGGTAGGCGGGGTAGACGATCAGCGCAGTCCCAAGATTCGCCATCGCTGTGACCACGAGGTAGGGCAGGAAGTCGTCGAACAGATGCCAGCCGAGCCAGAAAAGCCCGAAGTAGACCACATTGGTCCCCGCGCCGACGAGCAGGTACCGGATCCGGTGGTCGCCGAGAGCCCGAGCACCCAGGTCGCTGACTGAAATGGCAGTTCCCGTTCTTATCAGTGGAATAATCGGCTCGTCCGGGGGACCGAAACCGTCATGACCCTATCTGATCCGACCGTAATCACCGTGAAAGGGCAAGTAGTGCTCGTCTCCGTCGTCGTGCCATGTTATCGCTCGGCCAGCACCCTGCCGCGCCTCGTCGAGGATCTGATGCAGACCCTGCCGGCCGCTACAACCGGGTTCGAGATCGTGATGGTGGTTGACGGCAGTCCGGACGACACGTGGCAGGTGGCCAGCCAACTGGCGAACAAGTATCCGCAGGCCCGGGCGCTGCGCCTGGCCCGTAACTACGGGCAGCACAACGCCCTGATCGCCGGGGTCCGGAGCGCCCAGTACGAGGTCGTCGTGACCATGGACGACGATTTGCAGCACCCGGCCGACCAGATCCCGCTGCTGCTGCGCGCCCTGACCGACGACATCGACCTCGTCTACGGCGTACCGGCTGAGGAGGAGCACGGAGTCGTCCGGAGCTTCTCGTCCCGCCTGGTCAAGGCGGCGATGGCGTCCACGCTGTCCGTCAAGGACGCGAAGTCGATCAGCGCCTTCCGGGCCTTCCGCACCTTCCTGCGGGACGGTTTCGACGGCCTCGACGGGCCGCACGCGTCGGTCGACGTGGCGCTGTCCTGGTCCACCACGCGGGTCGCGCAGACCACGGTGCGGATGGAGGATCGCGCCGAGGGCAAGTCGAACTACACGACCTGGATGCTGATGAAGCATGCCCTGACGCTGATCACCGGGTACTCCACCGAACCGCTCCGGCTGGTCGGCTACCTCGGGTTCATCTGTGCGGTCTTCGGTGTCGGGCTGTTCGGCGTGATCATCTACAAGTACGCCGTGGGCGCGACCACGGTGGCAGGTTTCACCACGATCGCGTCGATGGTGGCGCTGTTCTCCGGTGCGCAGATGCTCGCGTTGGGCGTGCTCGGCGAGTACGTCGGGCGGTTGCACTCCGGTTCGATGGGCAGACCGACGTACGTGATCCGCGAGCGGACCGACGTGGACGCGCACCCAGACATCACCAGCGAGAACGACTGAATGCCGCAGTACCTGCTCTTCCCGGGACGGCACCACGTCCTGACCCGGTTCCAGGCCGAGTTCCTCAGCCGGCGCGACGCCACCGTCGTCTGGGCGGTGACGTCCGCGAACCACCACACCACCAAGCGGAATCCGGTGCCGTTCGACCGGCGCGAGGCCGCGATCGAGCGGTTCAGCGTGCTGACGGGCATCAGTTCGCTGGTGGTCGGCGTGACGGACACCCCGCCGACCGACGACTTCGCCGACGTCACGATCAAGGCAGTCGAGGCCGGCACCGACGACCAAGTCCAGCTCGATCCGGCGAACACAGTGGTCGCCTGCTCGACTCCCGAGGTCGCCAAACTTTACGAGCAACTCGGCTACACCGTGCTTGGCGTCGAACCACCTGGCGAGCCGCACCCGTGGGACGTGCTGCTCATGATTGCCGCAGGCGACGACACGTGGCGGGAGCTCGCACACCCTGCCACTGTTGACGTTTTCGACCGCTACCACCTGGACGCGCAGATCCGGCGCTGCGTGAACGACCCGGTCGTCGGCGACGACGGCGGCCTCACCACCACCCGCGACTACAAGACCTACGCGGACGCGTTCGAGACCGCCGCGGATCGCAAGTGGCTGCAAATCAAGGACTTCATCCGCCCCGGCCGGATCCTCGACATCGGTTGCGCGACCGGCGCCACGCTCCAACTGGTCGACGCGGACCCGCGGTTCCACGAGTCCGACCTGATCGGCGTCGAGGTCGCCCGGCACCTGTACGCGGAATGCGTGCACAAGAAGGAGCAAGGGCTCTTCCAGAACCCGAACGTCTACTTCTACCAGCGCAACATGCTCGGCTCGGCCGTGTTCCCGCCGCGCTCGATCGACACCACGCTGACACTGGCGCTGACGCACGAGATCTGGTCGTACGCCGATGGGTCGCGCCTGCAGACGGTCCAGCGATTCGTCGACGCCTTGTTCGCGCACACCGCTCCCGGTGGGGTGTGGGTGAACTCCGACGTCTGCGGACCAGCCGAGCCCGACCGACCCGTAGTACTGGCGTTGGATGACGGCGACGGGGCCAATCCGGCGCAGGTCACCGAGCTCGAAGCTCTGCACGACCCGGCTACCCAGGTGCGCGGACTGTCAACCAGGGCAAGGTTCTTCCAGTTCGCCCACGACTTCCGCCGCAACGCGAAGGTGCCGTTCGAGTACGCCGAGCGGCCCGACGGCAAGCTGGTACTCCGGCTCGCCGACGCGATGGATTTCCTGACCCGCAAGGACTACGTCGACAACTGGCTGAGCGAGACCCACGAACAGTTCTGCGGCCTCACCTTTGCCGACTGGACCACCATCGCCCGCCAGTCCGGCTTCACCATCGACCCAGCCTCGAAGCCCTGGCGCAACGACTGGCTGATCGACAACCGCATCGCCCCCGTCGCAACCCTCACCACCCCCGACGGAGACCCGGTCGACTGGCCCGACACCCACCAGCTGCTAATCGCCCGCCGCTAAAGCGCTTACGTCCGAAGAACTGGAGGGACGTGCCGCCAGTTCTTCGGACGCAAGCAATAAGGGGCTAGCCGATCTTGTTGCGGAGTTGGCGTTTGACGCGGCGCTTGACCTTGCCCGCGAACTTGCGGGGGTTGCGGATCTGGGCGGCCTGGCGGATCAGCTTGACGGCCGAGTAGGCGCGGGAGTTGCGGAGCCGGAGGCGTTCCGCGTTCGCCTTCTGGACCTGGGTGCGCATCTCGCGGATCCGGGTCTCGCGCGTCTTCAGCGCCTTGTCCCGGAAGCCGAGCGTGCGCTCCAGCCCGAAGATCTGGCCCTTCAGCTCGAAGACCTCGTGCTCGGCCCGCTCGGCATCCGCCAGCGCAGTCCGTACGTCGGGAGTCTGCGAGGCGTCGGCCGGGATCCCCAGCACCGAGGCCAGCGCATTCGCCAGCACCTTGCCGCGGGCAACCTGTTCGGTCGAGGCCGACGGGGTGTCCGGCGTCGTCGCGGGCACCGGGGTCGCGGCCTCGATCCCCGACATCCCCAGCCAGGCGGAGACCAGGTCGTCGCCGACCATCCACGGCGGCCACGGGTGCCGGCGGTGCTCACCGATCAGGCGATCGTGGAACCGCTGCCACGCGGCAGCCAGCAGATCCGCCTTGCCCTCCTCGGCCGTGGTCACCCACGGTGAGACCCCGAAGGCGAAGCTGTCGCCGTCGACGACCACGTCGTCCCACCGGGGAAGCACCTGCGAAGACTGCGAACGCGTCCAGTCGCCCAGCCGGGCGGCAAGATCACGGAAGGCCGGGACATCCTCAGCCGCGGCAAGACGGAACAGCAGGGTCTCCGCGCTCACCCCGCCCGGCACGGTCGCCGGAACAGCATCCGCGTCGAACCGCAGTTCGCCGGCAGAGTCCGCAGTACCGGCTGCTGTGACGGAGACAGACCAGCCTTCGCCGGCAGCGTCTGAAGTCAGCACAGCCGGGTGTCCCGGCGTCTGTGCGTAAACAGCGTGCTTGGTTGAGCCAGTGACCGCGATCCACCCCGACGGTGTCGCACCGAGCAGCCCGGCGCGGGCAGCGGCCTCAGCACCCTCGGCAACCGGAGCAAGCAGCGGTACTACGGACGCCGAGGCCTCAAGTGCCTCCACAGCAAGCCGTGCAGGCAGTTGCCCCGGCCGTGCGGCTGCAGCGACATCCGCGGCCAACAGAGCGTAAGGCGTCTCCTTCACAGCGAAAGACGCGTAAGCCACAGCATCGGCAAAACCCGCACCAGCCAGCGCGGCAGCGAACTGCGAAGTCGAGACCGGCCGCGACGGGTCGTCGTGCAGCGGACGCCACTCGTCGTCACCGTGCCGCTGGTCGGCGGGCCGGCGGTCGAGCAGGTTCGTCAGGGAGAACTCGTTCTCCAGCCCGAGCACCAGAACGGCCTCCGGAGCTGCCACGGCGACCAGAGCCTCCAGGCGCTGGGTCCAGTTCAGGTCGTCGCTGTCGTAGCCGATCACCCGGTCCAGTCCGTCAGCAGCGACCACGACGTCGAAGCGCGGCCGATCAGCCGCGGCCAGGCCGTCCAGCGCGCCCGCCACGACCTGCAGGTTCCCGCCGAACTGCTCGGTGAGCTCGGTGGCGTCCGAGACAGACCGGAGCAGGATGGTGGTCTCCGAGCCCTTGGCGATGATCGCCTCGACCAGGTCCGCTCCGTGCGGGCCGACGATCAGCGTTTTCCCGCCGTCGGGCAGAACGTCGTCCAGCAGCGCACGCAGTACCGGCCCCTGGACAGCACCGCGCTTGCCGCTGTAGTCGCTCCACGGCTGCATCTCGCCGCGGACCACTTCGACGGCCAGCTGGTTGTCAGACACGCTCTCTCCAATCGAACAACATGCGCAGTTCCGCCTGCGGCATCATCCACGGGACGCCGAGTTCCAGGTCCGTGGTCGCGCGCGCGGTTTCCAGGTCGATGTCCTTGCCGAGCATCTCAGGCCAGAGCCGTTCGATCCGGCTCTGCCCCCCGAAGAGCGGGTTCTCGCCTTCCATCACCATCGGATCGCCGTACACGGCCGGCTCGCAACCGGCGGCGATGCCGTAGAAGATCGCGGTGGACAGCCGGTTCGCGGCCACCCGCTTGTGCTTACGCAGCTCGGCCAGCTGCTTGTAGAGGAACTTCGGATCCGTGCCCTCGTACGAGAAGCCGCGGCGGCCGAACGAGACCACCCGGAAACCGGCGTCCTCGTACGACTTGCGCACCTCCGGCCGGTCGTACTCGGTGTAGTACAGGCTGAAGGTGACGGGGCCGGGCTCGGTCTCGCGGATCTCGTCGATCAGCCGCTTGTGGTCGCCTTGGATCTTGCCGCCCTCCCAGCCGTGGAAGAGGAACCAGAGCGTGCCCTCGCGCTCTTCTTCCGCAGGCACGGCGCCCAGTTCGGGCTCCATGTCCAGCAGGTAGAGCCAGGGGGCGCCGATGCTGTGGTAGTTCCGCCGGCCGAGCGCGTGCCCGCGACGCCGCGGACCGTCACTCCAGGTGAACCGCCAGGCGCCGTCGTAGAACTCGTGCACCGGGTTCCAGCCGTCGGCGATGTTCCAGCCGTGCTGCAGGTAGCCGCGCAGCCGGGGCGGGTACTCGTCGTCCAGACCGGCGTACCGGGCGAGGATGTGCGCCTGCCCGTAGTAGTGGTTGTGGTGATGCATCAGCGGACCTCGACGTGAAGGGTGCCGGCGTGCGGACGCAGCCCGGCGGTGTGGCCGTCCTGCTCCAGCTCGAGCGGCAACCGGCTGGACAGGAACGGTTCGCACTGCACCGCGTGTGACGAGCCGTCCGGGGTGACCGCGAACAGGATCCAGTCCGCCAGGCTGGCCAGCACGTCGACCGCACTGGCCGTCACGTCGGCCGGGACCAGGTCCACCAGCGACACCGCCGCGGTCCATTGCCCGTCGGCCACCGTACGACGGCACGCCACGTCCACGTGGTTGTCCGAGTCGTCCAGATAGCGCCGCCAGGAGAAGGTGTAGGCATCTCCGTCGATCATCGGACCGCTGATCCGCAGTTCGGCACCGTTGCTACCGGCAACCATTTCGGCGTGCTCGGCGGGGAGCCGGAGCGGGGCCTCGTTCAGGTTGACGTAGCCGCCGGTGGATCGGGTCAGGGTGACGAGACGGCCCTGCTCCAGGTGAGTGACCGGGCGTGGTTCCGCGGTCCAGAGCAGCAGCTTCTCCTCCTCGTCGCCGATCATCCGGAAGGCCCAGGTGGTGCGCTGGGTGAACGGGTCGTCCGGGTTGGTGTCCTCGACGATCGGCCGGACCGGGATCCGGACGGAGAAGTCGCGGCCGTCTCCGGTCAGGCTCACCGGCAGTAGCTGGGCCTGGCCGGCCAGCGGACGGGTCACCTGGAGCTTCGGGTTCTCCAACTCGGCCGGCACCCGGCCGTGCAGCACCAGCGCGTCCGCGGTCTGCTCGGCAGCGGTCAGGCGGCACGGGTCGACCATCTTGCGCAGGACGAAGGCACCGTCCGCGCCCGGACCCGGCTGCACCCAACTGGTGCCGTCGATCCACGCACCCGGCGGCCAGCCCGGGCTGCCCGGCCGCTGGCCGCGGAGCTTGCCGTGCCGGCGGAGCCGCCCGGACCGCATCCGGACCACGAAGTGCGCGGGCGCCGCGGTGTCCTTGAGCTTCGCGAGCGTGGCCTTGTCCAGGCGCACCTCGAACCCGACCAGGGCGGGATCACCGTGCGAGTCGATCGCGTCGAACCGGCGGACCGGCAGCTGGGTCTCGGCGCCGCCGATGACGAGGGCGATCCGCAGGCTGGAGGAGGTCTTGGTCTCCAGGTGCCGGATCTCGGCGGTGCCCTTGACGGACAGCACGCCGTCCTCCCAGGCCACCTCCCGCACGCTGGTGGCCAGCGTGAGGTCCTTGATCGGCAGCTTGTAGAGGTCGCGCGGCACCGAGCTGTTCTGCTCCTGCGCGCCCGGGTAGTTGTGCTCGAACTGCCACGGCCGGCCGGGACGCGTCAGCGCCCGCGCGCCGCCGCGAAGGCCGCCGTCGTTGCGGAACCGGGCCAGCCGGCGGAGCAGGTCGACGTCACCGGCCCGCAGCGCCGAGTGCTGCAACCGGTCGTAGCTGTGCGCGCGGTTCAGGACCGCGCCGTCCAGCCGGTCCATCAGCCGGCGGGCCAGCTTGATCAGGTTCTGCTCTTCCTCGGCCGGGGCCGAGCCGAACGCCATCATCAGCGTGAGCATGTCGATCTGGGTGAAGTGCCCGTGCACCCGGCGCCGGACCTCGGGCACCCCGGTCTCGATCAGGTCCATCACCAGCTCGGCCGACCGGACCCGGTCCTCCAGGTTGCCGAACTGGAACTTCTGCTGGGTGATCGACTCGCCGGACTCCCGCTCGCGCCAGTAGTAGACCGGTACGGCGAGCGCGTCCACGGTGACCGCGTCCAGGTGCGCACGCAGCGTCACCGGATAGTCCTCGTAGCGGATCGCGGGGAACTCGTAGCCGTACTCGTCCCAGAAGGACCGCCGGTACACCTTGTTCCAGGCCATCCGGTCCAGGATCAGGTCCGGGGTCTCGATCACGTGGGTGGCGATCCGGTCCCGGGCGAACGGCAGCCGGTGGATCCAGGACGGCCGCACGCCGGAGCTGTTGTTGAAGCGCCGCGCGTTGCCGGCGGCGAACGACGAGCCGGTCTGGTCGAGGGTCCGGATCAGCTTCTCGAAACCGTGCCGGGTGACCAGGTCGTCGCTGTCGACGAAGGTGATGTACTCCCCGTCCGCGTTCCGTACGCCGGTGTTGCGGGCCGGTCCCAGTCCCTGGTTCTGCTGCTCGACGATCCGGAACCGGGCATCGCCGGCGCAGAACTCCTTCGCGATCGCGGCACTCTCGTCGAGGGAGCCGTCGTCGACCAGGATCGCCTCGAAATCGGTCCACGTCTGCCGGGCGATCGAATCGAGACACTCCCCGATGTAATCGCCGACGTTGTAGAAGGGCACAACGACACTCAGCCGCGGCGTCACAACGGCAAATCTCCTCGGCTCAGTCGGCGGTCGGTCGACATCCTGGTCGGCACACCCGCCTGACCCGATGCTGCCTGGGCGCACGCAGCCGGGGCAACCAAGGTCCGGGCGGCGACCAGTGATCCTTCGCCGGTCATGTTAGCACCGGCAGTGCCTGCTCCAGACGCATCCGTCACTCTCAGCGTCCACCCTGGAAACGTTCATCGGGCAGTAATCCAGGCGTTACCAGATGGACCGTGAGCAGGGTGTGGACCGGCTCGAAACCGTAACGTGCCCAGGCCCTCTGGACCCCCGTGTTGTGACCCTGCGTCGAGATCACCAGCCGCTTGGACGTGCTCGCGTCCTCGACGGCCGCGAGCAGGTGCCCGTACCGGCCGCGACCCTGCTCGGCCGGAACCACCCCGGCCAGCTCGATCTCGGTCCAGGACCGCTGTTGATCGACAGTTGCCAGCGCGAGCACCCGCCGGTCCGGACCCCGCAGTACGACGGCGCCCTCGGAGGCGATGCTCCGCCGGGCCCACTCCTGGTACCCCGCCAGCGCACGAACCCGGTCGAACAACGGATCCGCGCAGTAGTGGTTCCCGTAGTCGCCGAAGATGTCGCCGACCAGGTCGTCCACCAGATCGTCGTCGATGGCCGATTCCAGCCCGGCGTTGAACCCGGCCAGTGGCGCCGGCCGACGACCCTTGCCGACCGGGAGCGACCAGTAGACCAGGCTGTCGGCCAGCAACGCCGTCCGCGAACCACTCGCCAGTGCCGCGAACCAGGTCACCTCGCGGGCGGGATAGCGCAGTACGACGACATCGGCCGTCGACTTGCCGACCGCGGCGAGCACCTCCGGCAGCGGCGTACCGGCTGAGGCGGAGACGGAGACGCGGTCGACCGAGACCCCGAAGCGTTTCGACTCGTACTCCGACGGGGCGCTGACCAGTTCGCCGGCCTCGAGCGCGTCGTACCAGCCCATCAGAGGGGGTAGGAGAGGAGACCGTCGATCACCCGGGTCTGCTCGTCCTCGGTCAGCTGGGTGAACAGCGGGAGCCGGACCAGTTCACCGCTGATCCGCTCGGTCACGTCGCAACCACCCGGGCCGACCCGGCCGTACCGCGCGCCGGCGGGGGCCGAGTGCAGCGGCACGTAGTGGAAGGGCGCGGTGATGTTGCGCTCGCGCAGGTGGGCGATCAGGCCGCGCTGGTGCTCGTGCGACGGCATCAGCAGGTAGTACATGTGCGCCGGGTGCACGCAGTCCTCGGGAACCGTCGGTACGCCGATCCCGTGGGACGCGGCCCAGCTGGCGAGCTCCTCGTCGTACCGCTGCCAGATCGTCTGCCGCGGCGCCTGGATCTCGTCGAACCGCTCCAGCTGAGCGGTCAGGAAGGCGGCCAGCGGATCAGCCGGCAGGTAGCTGGAGCCGATGTCGACCCAGCGGTACTTGTCCACCTGACCCCGGAAGAACGCGCTTCGGTTGGTGCCCTTCTCGCGGATCATCTCTGCCCGGGCGAGCAGCTCGGCGTCGTTCGCGATCAGCGCGCCGCCCTCGCCGCAGTGCACGTTCTTGGTGCCATGAAAGGACTGGGTCGCCATCACCCCGATCGACCCGAGCGGGCGACCCTTGTACGAGCCACCGAGGCCGTGCGCGTTGTCCTCGATCACTGCCAGCCCGTACTGCGCGGCGATCGCCAGCACCTCGTCCATCGCGACCGCGACGCCGGCGTAGTGCACCACAACGATCGCCTTGGTCCGCTCGGTGATCGCTGCCTCGATCTGCTGCTCGTCGAGGTTCAGCGTGTCCGGCCGCACGTCCACGAACACCGGTACCGCGCCTCGCAGCGCGTACGCGTTCGCCGTGGAGACGAAGGTGAACGACGGCATGATCACCTCGTCGCCCGGCTCCAGGTCAAGCAGCAGCGCGGTCATCTCCAGCGCATGCGTGCAGGAGGTCGTCAGCAGCGACCCGACGCCCCCGGTGAGCTTCGTGATGAGCTCGGTCGCCCGTGCGGTGAACGGGCCGTCGCCGACCACGGACCCGGAGGAGAAGGCCTGGTTCACATAGGTGAGTTCGTCGCCGGCCATGTAGGCCTTGACGAACGGGATGGGAGACAGGTCGGGCATGAGGACGGAGCCTACCCGGGCTCGGGATCCCTGGACTCGGTCGCCTCCGCGTAGGTGTGGTGACCAAGGTCCTCGTGACTGTCGTAGCCGACCAGGAATTGCGGCCGGCCCTGGCTGGACTGGAACAGTCGGGCGACGTACTCCCCCAGGAGACCGAGGCAGATCAGCTGGATCGCGCCGATGACGCCGACCGCCAGCACGGTCGAGGTCCAGCCCGGGATGCTCCGGCCGGCGATCTTGATCACCAGCGCGGCGACCACGACCGCGCAGGACACCAGCCCGCCGAGCAGGCCCAGCCAGGTCGCCAGCCGCAGCGGTGCGGCCGAGAAGGCGGTCACGCTGTCGAAGGCAAGGCCGAACATCTTCCTCAGGTTGTACTTCGTCGTCCCCGCGGCCCGCTCCGCCCGGACGTAGGCGACCTGGGCGCTGGGAAACCCCAGCCACGGGATCACCAACCGGAACACCCGGCCGTCCTCGGGCAGCGCGTTCACCGCATCCACGACCCGGCGCGAGACCAGCCGGAAGTCCCCGGCGTCGAACGGGATGTCCTTGCCCACCAGGCGGCACATCAGCCGGTAGTACATCCGGGCCGTGCTTCGCTTGAGCCAGGAGTCACTCGAGCGGTCGGAGCGGACGCCGTACACGACATCCACGTCCGCGTCGCGAGCGGTCGCGAGCAACTCGGCGATCACCTCAGGCGGGTCCTGGAGATCGGCGTCGATGGTGACCAGGTATTCGCCGACGGCCCGCCGGAAACCCGCGGACAGGGCGGCCTGGTGACCACTGTTGCGGAGGAGCCGGACCAGGCGGAGCTGCGGCCAGCCCGTGGCAGCCGAAGTCAGCAGGGCCGCGGTGGCGTCACGACTGCCGTCGTCGACCACCAGCACTTCGTAGCTGACGCCCTGAGCGTCCAGCAGGGGCCGCATCCGGGCGAAGAAGATCGGCAGGACCTCTTCCTCGTCGTACATCGGCACGACGACAGAGAGCACGGGTCGAGTGCCTGCCGCCATGGGTGCTCCGTCTGCTGAGGAGGGCTTCCCGGCGAGGTTACCCCGCTTGCCCCGCTACCCTGCCTAACGTGTTGACGACGATGGGGGTTGCGCCGAGTAGCCTTGCTGCTGCTCAGCGTAGATCTCCCCGTCTCCGGTGGGCGGCGATCGCCGGCAACACTGTGAAAGCGACGGCCGCGATCGCCCTGGCCGTGCTGGCGATCTGGCTGATGGCGGGGCACGCCTCCGGCGACAGCATCTTCAGCCTGCTGCGCTTCTGGATCTTCGGAATCACCCTGCCCGGTACGGCACTGTGGCGGCTGGCCAGCCCGTTCCGGCACAGCCTGATCGAGGACTTCGCTGCGGGATCGCTGGTGGGCGTGTCCGTCCTGCTGCTGGTCTACATGGCGGTCGCACCGATCGGCGGCCAGCAGTGGGCCTGGCTCTGGGCGGCGCCGGTCCTGATGGTCGTGGTCGCCGTTCCCTCGTGGCGGCGGAAATGCCTCAGCCGGGTCGAGCGCCCAGTCAGTCCGCTGGCCGCCTGGCTGATCGCGGCCGCCTGCGCCCTGCCGCTGTATGCGGTCGGGAGGTCCCGCAATCTGGCGCCCCCGCCGTACACGGACGCCCGGTCGAACCTGCCGGACATGGCCTTCCACCAGGCCTTGTCCGCGAGTGCGAAGTACGACTTCCCGCTGCAGGCGCCGTACGTGAACGGCGAGCAGATGCACTACCACTACTTCTGGCACCAGTTCACCGCTGCCACCTCGTGGGCAACCGGGGTGGATCTCACCGATCTGATCTACAACATCGGGTGGCTGCCCCTCCTGCTGGCCGGGGTCGCGTTGATCTTCGCGCTCACCGACCGGCTGGCGCCCGGCTCCCGCTGGGCCGGCCCGCTGGCTATCGCGGTCGCCTCCATCGGCGGCACGGTGAATCCGTACACGAACGCCAACCTGCCCAATGACGGCCTGGTCAACTACGTCTGGGGCAGCCCGACGCAGAACCTCGGCGGCGGGCTCGTAGTACTGCTGG
Organism: Kribbella sp.; assembly: GCF_035687465.1. Taxonomy (NCBI): domain Bacteria; kingdom Bacillati; phylum Actinomycetota; class Actinomycetes; order Propionibacteriales; family Kribbellaceae; genus Kribbella; species Kribbella sp. The sequence continues at coordinate 10,314 of NZ_DASRXP010000512.1, read as the reverse complement.
CGCTGCTCGGGGTCGACCTGCTGCGCGGCAGGGGCCGGCCGGGCACCTGGGTGATGTTCGTGTTGATCGGTGCTGCCGCCTCCGGCTCGAAGGCCACTGTGCTGCCGATGATCATCTGCGGCCTCGGGCTCGTCGTGTTCGTCCGGCTCTGCTACGGCAAGTTCGCCAAGGGCGCCCTGCTGATCTCCCTGGTTTTCGGGGGCCTGTTCCTGGCCGCCATCGTGGTGGTCTTCGGCGGCGAGTCATCAGGGACCGCGGTCCGGCCCTGGGTCACCTTCGCCAAGACCGGCTTGTACCCGCTGATCGCCAAGCAGGAATGGGGCGTGTTCGACAGCCAGGCGATGTGGATCACCGCGATCACCATGTGCCTCGGCTTCCTCCTCGGATCGGCCGGACTGCTGGTGCTGACCGGTACGACGGGGAGGTGGCTCCGCGACCCCGGCACGATCTTCCTGGTCGGCATCGCCATCGCCGGATTCGGCGGCATGGTGCTGACCGACCAGCCCGGTGGCAGCCAGATGTACTTCCACCGGACCGCCGTACCGATCATCGCCGCACTGGCCGCGGCCGGTGCCTGGATGTTGGTCTTCTGGTTCGGTGACCGCCGCTCCGGCATCTTCGTACTGGCCTCGATCCTGGCCGGCGTTGGCGCGGCGGCCGGCGCCCGCGCAATCGTCCGGGGGGAGACAGCACCGGGGCCGATGTCCCGTCAGCCGGACGGGCGCCTGACAGGCCTCGTCGAACCCTGGCTGTGGACCGTAGGCCTGTTGCTTGCCGGTGCCCTACTTGTCACCGTGCTGTGGAAACTCGTCAGGCGCCGGGGCCGACCGTCCCGGGTCCTGATGGCGTCGTTCGTGCTGGCCGGGATGGGCGCCGGGTTGTTCCTCCCGCTGCAGGCGATGGCGAAGTACCAGCAAGTCACGCTGGCACCGATCAACGACAAGGTTCCGCTTGGTCCCAGCGCGACCCAGAGCCAGGCCGCCCTGTGGCTGCGGGACCACACCGCTCTGGACGATCTGGTCGCGACCAACGCGCACTGTGTGGTGAAGAACGTGATCGGCTGCGACTCCCGGCATTTCTGGATCGCCGCGATCAGCGAACGGCACGTCCTGGTGGAGGGTTGGGGATACACCAACACCATCAACAACCTGGTCGCCTCCACCGGCAGCAACGCGAACGGCCTGCCGTTCTGGGACCAGCAGAAACTCGAGGACAACGACCGCGTGTTCGCGTCACCGACCAGGGACAACCTGCGGCTGCTGCGGACGAAGTACGGCGTCCGCTATCTCTACGCCGACCCCACGCAGTCCGTCATCTCCCCCAACCTCGCCACCCTGACAACGCTCCGCTACCAGTCGCCCGACGCCATGATCTATGAGCTCCCCTGACCACCGCACGTAACGGTCCACCTACGCAGCGAGATCCCCGCCGCACTAGGGTGACCCGCATGCAGTCGAAGGCGAGGCGGCGGGGGCCGAGGGAACAGGTCGTTTCGTTCAGCGGGGTGGCTGCGGCCGCGGTGCTGGTGGTGTTGTCGCTGGTGCTGATGAATCGGCACGCGCCGGCTCTCGACGTCGTGAAGTTCACCGGCTTCGTCGTGCTCGGCGTCGGCCTGCCGGGGATCGTGCTGTGGCGACTGATCGGCGCGTACCGGCGCAACCTGGTGGAGGACTGCGCCGCAGGCTTCGCGGTCGGGACGTCGGCGCAGTTGATCGTCTACTTGGCCAGCGCGTCCGTCGGGCTGCAACGGTGGTCGTGGCTGTGGGGCCCGGTGGTGCTGGCAGTTGGACTGCTTGACCGCGACGCCCGGGCCAGGGTCTGGCGACGGGTCGAGGCTCCGCTGGCTCCCGTGACTGCCTGGCTCCTGGCCGCCGCCTGCGGTTTGGTGCTGTTCACGATGTTCCGGAAGGGCCCGGACCGGTATGCCCCGGCGTACACGGATCCGCTGGTGAACTACCCGGACATGTCGTTCCACCAGGCACTCGCGGCCAGCGCCAAGTTCGACGTACCGATCGAGCCACTGTGGGTGTCCGGTGAGCCGATGAAGTACCAGACGTTCTTCCACCAGGTCACGGCGGCGACCTCCTGGGCTACCGGCATCAACCTGACCAACCTCATCTATGCACTGGCCTGGCTGCCTCTTGCGCTGGCCGGCTGCGCGCTCGTGTTCGTGCTGACCCAGCGGTTCCTGGTGAAGTCGGACGAGCCGCAGCACAGCGCAGCCACCTGGGCAGGGCCGCTTGCGGTGGTCGTGGCCGGCGCCGGCGGCACTCTGCAACCGCTGCACGATGTGGCGCTCGGCGGCGTCGCGATGTCGACCAGCGCCTACCTCAGCCCGACACAGAACCTCGGGATGATGCTGGCGCTGCTGCTCGCGGTGGTGTCCGTCGACCTGCTCCGGAAGCCGTCACCGCGCAGCCGCTGGGTGCTGCTGATCCTGATCGGCCTGGCCGCGTCCGGCGCGAAGGCGACCGTACTGCCGCTGGCGGGCTGCGGGTTCGGGCTCGTCTTCCTGTACTGGCTGGCGACCAAGCGACCACCCCGTACTGCGTTGCTCGGCGGTCTGGCGATGCTGGCGATCTTCATCGGCTCGGTGGTCGCCATCTTCGGCGGTGAGTCGTCCGGCCTGCAGATCAAGTTCGCTGACCTGTTCATGCAACTCCAGCCGTACGCCCTCATCCGGCACGGCACCGGTGTCGACCGCCCGGCCCAACTACTGAGCGCGGCGGCATCCCTGATCGCCTGGGGTCTCGCCGTCGTCGGGGTGCTGTTCCTCCGGCGGTTCTGGCGCGACCCGGGCACGGTGTTCCTCGCCGGGGCCGCGATCGGCGGATTCGTCGCAGCCTTACTGACCACCCAGCCGGGGGCCAGCGAGATCTACTTCTATCGGACCGCATTCCCCTTCCTGGCTGTGCTTTCCTGCTTGGGGCTGGCCCGGCTCATCGATCGCCTGGGTGACCACAGGGGCGCAGTACTGGTTGTTGTGGCAGCCGGCCTCGGGGTCGCTGCGTGCTGGGCGGCGCGCGTGGTCTCCGCGGATCTCAGTGGGGTGAAGGGGCCTCTGGTCTGGATGCTCGCTGCGCTGTTCGTGGCTGCGCTGCTCGTCGCAGTTTTGTGGAAGCTTGGCCGCCGCGGTGGGAGCTTGCTGACAGCCTTCTGCGCAAGCCTGGTTGCGGCCTGCATGGTTGGCGCGACCACATTGCCGCTGGCCGGGCTGGTGTCGGAGCAGGCCAGCCTGGTGATGTACGGCAAGGTCGGCTACGGCGGACCGACCAAGGCCGAGGCGGATGCGGCCCGCTGGCTGCGCAGGAACAGCGAGACCGACGACATGATCGCGACGAACTCGCACTGCATCATCAAGCGCGGCGAGGTATGCGACAGTCGGCACTTCTGGATCGCGGCAGTGTCGGAGCGACAGGTCCTCGTCGAAGGCTGGGGCTACACCAACCGGGCCCACCGGATCTCGATCAGCACCGGGATCAACCCGAGCCTGCTGCCGTACTGGAACCGGGAGTTGTTGGCGGCCAACGATGCGGCCTTCACGGCTCCGTCGGAGGCGGTCATTGATCGGTTGCGGCGGCTTGGGGTGCGGTGGTTGTACGCCGACAACCGGGCCGGTGAGGTGTCGCCGAAGCTGAAGGATTTCGTGCGGCTCAGGCACGCCACGTTGGATGCGACGGTCTACGAGATCAGGTGAAAGAACTCGTCTACTACGCGGGCACGGCCTTGGCCGTCTACGAGTTCCCAGCCGGCGGTCGCGATTCTTGTGCGTTCCTGGGGGTCTGTCAGGAGCGGGCGTAGTACTGCAGCTGCGGCCGTCTGGTCCTGCTTGAGGTCTGAGAGCAGGCCGACTCCTGCCGCCGCGCCGGTCGCGACTGCTCGTTCGTAGCCCATCACCTGGTTGTCCACGACGCACACGAGTCCGGCTGTCGCGCCGAGACACAGCAACTCCCAGGTCGACGTACCGGATGCGCTGAGGACCAGGTCGGATGCCGTGACGGCCTTGGCCAGCTGGGATGTCGGGCCGATCACCTCGACGTGCTGACCGTCGGCAAGGTCCACAGCGGCTATCGCCTTCGCCAGATCCTCACCGGGAGCAACCACAGTCGCTTCGAACGGCACACCAGTCGCCGCGAGCGCCGCCACGACGTACGGGCCGGCTCCGAACGCGTCAGTACCGCCGAAGAACGCAAACACCCTCGGTACGCCGGTCTGCTGGGGTGCAGGTGGTTCCGGTGGGCGCAGCGCGAGGATCTCGTTGCGCAGCAGCACGTAGTCGAGTCCGGCGAGTCTGGTCGCGCCTGTTGGAAGGATGGGTTGGTCGAGCTCGGAGCCGAGGTTCTGGTCGACATACAGGTCGGCCTCGGCGCCCCGGAGATCGCCGTCGACGATCGCGAGGGTGGGGATCCCGGACTTGCGGACCGCCGTGAACACCTCGGCGTCCAGGTCGTAGGAGTCGAACACCACAGCGTCCAGCCCGAGCCGCGCGAACAGCTCTAGGTGCTCGCCCGCGGTCCAGACGGCCGGCTCGACCGGGATGTCCCGGGCCAGGATCTGGTCGTTGGCCCACGGCACGGTGTGGCTGTCGCAGACGAACACCACCTCGGCTCCGCGCCCCACCAACTCCTCGGCCAGCGCCAGGCTGCGCATCACATGCCCGACCCCCCGCGTGGGCCCCACGTCACACCTGACCCCGATCCGCACAGTCACCCCCAGACCGTATCCGTTCCTCCGGGCCGTCCCCTGCGGTAGCCTGGGTGTTACGTAGTAGGTCTGATACGTAGGAGGATCGATGAAGCTCAACAGCAAGGGGCAGGTCACGATTCCTGCAGCGCTGCGTCACAGACACCATTTGCACGAGGGGGACGAGGTCGAGGTGATCGAGGACGATGGCGGTGCGCTTCGGATCGTCCGGGCCGAGGAGCACTTGTCGCACGGTCAACGCCTGGTTCGCGGCATGCGCGGGAAGGCGACGACCAGCATGAGCACCGAAGAGCTGATGGAGTTGCTGCGTGGCGAATGAGCGCAGCCTTCGCGCTGTCCAACCAGCGGCGACGATGGTGGACACCTGTGTGCTGCTGGACATCCTGACCGACAGTCCGACCTGGGCCGACTGGTCTGCCACGGCTGTCGCCGGCGCTCTCGACGTCGGTGAGCTCGTGATCAACCCGATCATCTATGCCGAGGTCTCGGCCGGATTCGACCGGATCGAGGATGTCGACGCCGCCTTGCCTGCCACGGAATTCCGCCGTGAACCACTGCCGTACCCAGCCGGATTCCTGGCCGCCCAGGCGTTCGTCGTCTACCGCCGGCAAGGTGGCGTCCGCACCTCACCCCTGCCGGACTTCTACATCGGCGCTCACGCCGCGGTGGGTCGCTACCGGGTGATCACCAGGGACAAGGCCCGGTTCAGGACGTACTTTCCGGGTGTAGAGCTCGTCACGCCGAACTGAGGCAGCAGACCGGTGATTGAGGCTTCTGTGCTGGGGCCCGCTATCGTACGGAGTTGCCGTTAAGGGTGTGTACTCTCGCGGCTGTCCGGCCATCCCCTCAGAAGGGTCCTATTCCACGTGTCCATCCTCACCGGCTCCGACATCCTCGTCACCGGAGGCACCGGCTCCTTCGGCAAGGCGTTCATCCGCTACGCGTTGGACAACCTGGACCCGCGCCGGATCATCATCTTCAGCCGAGACGAGCTGAAGCAGTGGGAGGTCCGCCAGCTGTTCGGCGACGACCCCCGGCTGCGCTTCTTCATTGGCGACATCCGCGACCGGGCCCGGCTGAACCGGGCCATGCACAACGTCGACTACGTAGTGCACGCGGCCGCGCTGAAGCAGGTCGACACCGCGGAGTACAACCCGTGGGAGTTCGTCCAGACCAACGTGGTCGGCTCACAGAACGTGATCGAGGCCAGCATCGACTCGGGCGTGAAGAAGGTCGTGGCGCTGTCCACGGACAAGGCGTCCAGCCCGATCAACCTGTACGGCGCGACGAAGCTGACCGCCGACAAGTTGTTCATCACCGGCAACCACTACGCGGCGGCGTACGACACCCGCTTCTCCGTGGTCCGGTACGGCAACGTGATGGGCTCGCGCGGCTCGATCATTCCGAAGTTCCGCGCCCTGCACGAGGCCGGCCAGTCGCTGCCGATCACCGATCTGCGCTGCACCCGGTTCCTGATCACGCTGCCCGAGGCGGTCCAGTTCGTCATCGACTCGTTCGAGCAGATGATGGGCGGCGAGCTGTACGTGCCGCGGATCCCGTCGATGAAGATCACCGACCTGGCCCAGGCGATCGCGCCGGGCGCCAAGATGCACGACATGGGTCTGCGCCCGGGCGAGAAGCTGCACGAGGAGATGATCAGCCCGGAGGAAGGCCGCCGCGCGCTGGCGATCGGCGACCGCTACGTGCTGCAGCCCGACCTGGCCACCTGGGGTTACACCCCGCCGGCCGAGGGGGTCCCGGTGGCCGACGGCTTCCACTACACCTCGGACAACAACGACCAGTGGTACTCGATCGAGGAGATCACCAAGATCCTCGAGAGCGACGTCTGAGCCGTCATGCTGCCTTACGGACGTCAGTCGATCTCCGAAGAAGACATCGAGGCGGTCTCCGCGATCCTGCGCGGTGACTGGCTGACCACCGGCCCGGCCGTCACCGCGTTCGAGAACGCGATCTCGGAGCTGACCGGCGGGCACCGCGCGGTCAGCTGTACTTCGGGCACCGCTGCGCTGCACATGGCGTACGCCGGGCTCGGGGTCGGACCGGGTGACGAGGTCGTCACCACGCCGATGACGTTCGTCGCGACCGCTTCGTGCGCGGCGATCCTGGGCGCCAAGATCGTCTTCGCGGATGTCGAGGAGGACACCGCGCTGCTCGACCCGGCGGCCGTCGAGGCGGCTGTCACGGACCGCACCAAGGTGATCGCGGCTGTCGACTACGCGGGTCATGCCGCGGACTACGACGCGCTGCAGCCGATCGCGGACCGGGTCGGCGCGAAGACGCTCGACGACGCTGCGCACTCGGTCGGCGGCACCTACAAAGGCCGCCCCGTCGGCGACCTAGCGGACGTCACCACGCTGTCGTTCTTCCCGACCAAGAACCTGACGACCGGCGAGGGTGGCGCTGTCGTCGCCAAGGACCCGGCGGTCGCCCAGAAGGTGCACGAGTACCACTTCATCGGGCTGGTTCGGGACAAGGACCGGTTCGAGATCACCGATGAGGGCCCGTGGCACCAGGAGGTGCACGAGTACGGCCTGAACTACCGGCTGACCGACATCGCCTCCGCGCTCGGCCTGTCCCAGCTCAAGCGGCTGGACGCGTTCAAGAAGCGCCGGACCGAGATCACCGCCCGCTACAACGAAGCCTTCGCGAGCGTGGACGGGCTGCGGACGCCGCCCCAGCGCGACGACGTCGACCCGGCCTGGCACCTTTACCCGGTGCGGGTCCTCGGCGACCGCCGCCGGGAGATCTTCGAGGGCATGCGCGCGGCCGGCATCCTCGTCCAGGTCAACTACATCCCGGTCTACTGGCACCCGGTGTTCGCGAACCAGGGCTACCAGCGCGGCATGTGCCCGAACGCGGAGCAGTTCTACCGCGAGGAGCTCTCGCTGCCGATGTACCCGGACCTGACCGACGCCGACGTCGACCGCGTCATCGAGACGCTGACCAAACTGGTGTCCTGAACACCCTTTCATTTGGCAGGAAGTCAGAGAATTGACCGCTGTGACACCTGATCGGTCCCCGGACAGCACCGAAAGCAAGACCGCGAGCGAGGTCGAGGCCTCCGCGGCGCGCTCGGTGATGATCGGCGCCGAGATGCTCAACTGGTCCGACCTGCACCCCGAGGACGGCCGCCCGGCGACCGCGGGCCGGGTTCCCGCCGCGCTGCTGGAGCCCGTACTGCGAGCCGCGGACACCGTGCTCGTCGCCGGGCCGCATTCGCTGGAACTGATCGAGCTGATCGTCGACCAGGTCGCCTCGGTCGACGTCCTGGCCCGGTCGGCCCCGGATGCCGAAGAGATCGCCGACGCACTCAGCGACCGCCCGGTGCGCGTCTTCTGCGGAGCCCTCGACCGCTTCACCCCCGAGCACGGCGAGAGCTCGTACGACGTGATCGTCGCGCTCGACGGACTCCCTCGGTTGGTAGGCCCGGATACTCCCGTACTGACCTGGGCGGACGCCCTCGAGGCTCTCAAGGCCCGGCTGGCCCCAACGGGTCGCCTGCTGATCGCTGCCGAGAACGCGTTCGGCATCGAACGGTTGATCCAGCCGGACCCGACCGTCACTGTGCCGCGGGACGAGGCCTGGCCGCGGGACGTGGCCGGTGACGTCGCGGCTCCGGCCGGACTGAAGGCCGTCCGTACCGCCCTTGAGGCGAGCGGTCTCACGGTGGATCAGGCGTATTCGCTCTATCCCGAGCTCGTCGGGGCCAAGGTCGCGGTCGCCGATGCGTCTGGGCCTCTGGTCGGTGCGGTGATCGCTCGCGCAGTTGCGTCGCGCTTCTCCGGACCGACACTCACCGATCCCTACCGAACGACTCACGATGCAGTCGCCGCCGGACTCGGCAACGAGCTCGCTCCTGCCTGGTACTTCGTCATCGGCGCGACCGACCTCCCACAGGTCCTGCCGGGCGGCGCAGTGCCGGACGGCCCGGGCGTACTGCTCGAGGAATCACTTCTGACTGCCCTGAGGATCGACGATCAGGTCGCGGTCCGGCGTACGGTGTCTGGTTATGTGACCTGGTTGCTCGCTCAGGACGCGGCCACAGGGGCCGTTGCTTCGGCGGACAACGTGCTGGTCGACGGGACGTCGTACAAGGTCTTTGCTGACGGTGTCGTGGTCGAGGGCAGCGGTGAGGCCCTGGTTGTCGGGCAGCTGGCTCGGTTCGTACGGCGGTCGCTGGAAGCGGGCTCGCGGCAACCATGGGCGGCCGGAAGCAGCGCACACGACCTGACGTCACGGCTGGTTTCGATGGCCGGAATCACTGTGACTACAGAGCTTTGGGCGACTGTTGCTGATGGCAATGAGCCCGTACAGCCGACCGGCAATGCTGAGCAATTGGCCACGATCGCGCGGCTGTCGCAGGAGTTGGCGGACGCGAGCACCCAGGCCAGCTGGTTCGAGAGCCAGCTGGACGGGATCCGCCGGTCGCGGCCGTACCGGATCGGTCAGGCGGTGCTGAACCCGGCCCGCGTGGTGGTCAAGCGCGTGCGCAGAGTGGTTCGCTGATGCACCACGCGAACCACTTCTACGGCCATGCGCACGTGATGGCCCAGTACGCCGGACTCGGTGACGCGGAACCGCCGCGGATCTGGGGTTACCTCCAGCACGGCTGGAACATCCTCGACGGGTTCGCGTACAACACGGCCTTCGTCGACGGGATGCCCAAGTTCGTCTGGTCCGACAGCGTCCGCCGCCGCGGCTGGTCGATGGGGCTGCGGAACTACTCGGTGATCGGCTCCCCCTGGCTCTACCTGCTGCAGGTGTATCCCGAGCTCGCCAAGCCCGCGGAAGATGCCGCCGGCACCATCTTCTACCCGTTCCACGGCTGGGAAGGCCAGAACGTGCTCGGCGACCACGGCCAGATCGTTGCCTCGATCAACGAGCACGAGAACGGGCCGATCACCGTCTGCCTGTACTGGAACGAGTTCCAGAACGAGGCGATCCGGCAGGTCTACACCGACGCCGGCTTCCGGGTGATCACCCACGGGTACCGCGGGCTGCACTGGCGCAAGGTCGACGGGGACTTCCTGCTCAAACAGCTCCGCGAGATCCGGCGGCACAAGCGGGTCGCCTCCAACCGGCTCAGCTCGGCCGTCCTGTACGGCGCATCGCTCGGCCTGCAGCCCGGCGTGTACGGCGATCCGATGCTGCTGGAGCACGAGCACCCCTCGTTCGGCGGCCAGGCCCGGATCAAGCGGATGTGGCCCGAGCTGAACCAGCCGTACGTCCCACTCGACCAGGCAAGGGCGTTCACCGACACCGAACTCGGTGTCGACCACCTGGTCTGCCCGGCCGAGATCCGGGACATGTTCCGGTGGAATTCCTCCCAGCTGACAGGTTCTGCGAAGGTGGCGGTATGAAGATCGGGATCATCACGCAGGCGCGCGCGACCAGCACCAGGCTTCCGGCCAAGATTCTGCTGACCGCCGGCGGCCACACGTTCCTCCAGCACCACCTGGACCGCCTCGCTGCGACCGGTCTGCCGGTGATCGTGGCAACCACCACGAACCCCGACGATGAGCCGATCGTCGACCTTGCCGGGCAGTACGGGTTCCCCGTCTTCCGGGGCAGCGAGCTGGACGTGCTGTC
>NZ_DASRXP010000511.1:0-15603 GCF_035687465.1 Kribbella sp. | reverse complement strand
CGACGTACAGGCAGGAGAAGGTCAGGATGTGCGGCAGCCTGTCGACCGGATCGCCGACCACCTCGACGTCGGGGATCTCGGCCGCTACCCGCTGGCGCAGTTCGTCGATCCACGCCCGATGCTGCCTGTTCAGCTCGTCGGCCTCGGTCAGCCGCGCCTGCAGGGCTGCCGCCGCGGCGAGCGCGGCCGGGATGTTCGGATGCCCGGGGGAGAGGCCGTCCTCGCGCTCATCCACAGGCCAAGCGGGCGCCAGCCGCGTCCCCTTCCGTACTGCGAGCAGCCCGACCCCGGCCGGTCCGCCCCACTTGTGCGCACTCGCGGTCAACGCGGACCACCCAGCCGGTACTACGTCGTGCCCGATCGACGCGGCTCCATCGACGAACAGCGGGACCCCGGCAGCCTTACAAGCCTCTGCGAGTTCCCCGATCGGTTGCCGCGTCCCCACTTCGTGATTGGCCGACTGCAGCGCCGCTACCGCGACACCAGGCTCCCGTACTGCGCTGGCGAAGGCGTCCACGTCTATCCGTCCGAGGGAGTCGACGCCCACCTCAGTCGCAGTACCGGCTGCTGCCGCGCCGTGGAGGACTGCGGAATGTTCGACGGCCGAGTGCACGATCCCCGCTCCAACCCGGCGTCGGGCGGCCGCCACAGCGCCCAGACCGGAGTGGATCGCGGCTGTACCGGAGGTGGTCAGATACAGCTCGTCCGGGCGTATTCCGAGGGCCTCGGCCAGTACTGCGCGGGCGTTGTCCAGGAGCAACCGGGCGGTCCGTCCTTCGTGGTGCAACCGGGCCGGATCCGACCACCCGGAATCCAATGCCGACAGCAACACTTCCCGGGCTGCCGGGTGCAACGGTTCAGCTGTCGCCGCATCGAGGTACGCATGGTCGCTCACACCGGAAACGCTAAGCCCTACCTATGCGCGGAACCGCGGATGGTGTCCAGTAGTGTTCTGTCGTCAGTCTCACCTGGGAAGGGAAAGGCGCCCCGTGGGTTCGAACGGCAAGCGACGCCTACTGGTCGCGACGGCAGTGGTGGTGGGCACCGTTGTGCTGACCGGCTGCTCGTCGGAGACCAACGCGCAGTGGAAACGACTCGGTCTGCCCGAGGGCGCCTCGGACCGGACCGAGGACGTCAGAAGCCTCTGGATCGGTGCCTGGATCGCGGCTCTGATCATCGGCGTGATGGTCTGGGGCCTGATCCTGTTCGCCGTCGTGCGGTACCGGAAGCGGAACGACAAGGCCCCGCGCCAGACGCGGTACAACCTCCCGCTGGAGGTGCTGTACACGCTGGCGCCGTTCGCCATCATCGGGGTGCTGTTCTTCTACACCATCGAGCACGGCAACCGGGTGACGGCGATGTCCGACGACCCGGCGCACACCATCAACGTGGTGGGCCAGCAGTGGCAGTGGACCTTCAACTACAAGGAGACGGTCGACGGTCAGGAGGGTGTCTGGGAGACCGGCACCCTGGACCAGCCGGCCCAGCTCTGGCTGCCGGTGAACGAGTCGGTCCACTTCGACCTGACCTCGCCGGACGTCATCCACTCCTTCTGGGTGCCGTCGTTCTACTTCAAGCTCGACGTCATCCCGGGCCGCACCAACAAGCTCGAGCTGACCCCGACCAAGACCGGCACGTTCGCGGGTAAGTGCGCGGAACTGTGCGGTCTCTACCACAGCCGGATGGTGTTCAGCGTCAAGGTGGTCACCGCCGACGAGTATCAGGCGCACCTTCGGGACCTGGCCGCCAAGGGCCAGACCGGCGCCGCGACCGGTGGCCAGGACGCGACCACCATTCCCGGCACCGGGCAGCAGGAGGGCTAGAAGTGACGGACATCGCCGAGCGCTCAGGCGCGATCAGTGCTGCGGCCGCGCTCCCGCGGCGGCGCACCAAGGGCCAGATCGCGGTCAAGTGGCTGACCACCACCGACCACAAGCTGATCGGGCACCTTTATCTGATCACGTCGTTCGCGTTCTTCCTGATCGGCGGCGTGATGGCGCTGCTGATCCGCGCCGAGCTGGCCAAGCCGGGGCTGCAGATCGTGAACGAGGAGGTCTACAACCAGCTCTTCACGATGCACGGCACGATCATGCTGCTGCTGTTCGCGACCCCGCTGTTCGTCGGCTTCGCGAACGTGATCATGCCGGTCCAGATCGGCGCACCGGACGTCGCGTTCCCGCGGCTGAACATGTTCAGCTTCTGGCTGTTCCTCTTCGGCGGCCTGATCACGATCAGTGGCTTCTTCACCCCGGGTGGCGCGGCCGACTTCGGCTGGTTCGCCTACGCCCCGCTGTCCAACGCGGTCCGCTCGCCGGGCGTCGGCGGTGACCTGTGGATCATGGGTCTGTGGATGGCCGGTCTGGGCACGATCCTGGGTGCGGTCAACTTCGTCACCACGATCATCACGATGCGTGCTCCGGGCATGACGATGTTCCGGATGCCGATCTTCTGCTGGAACATCCTGGTCACGTCGATCCTGGTGCTGATCGCGTTCCCGATCCTGGCCGGCGCGCTGCTGATGCTGGAGGCGGATCGGGCCCTGGGGGCCCACGTCTTCGATGCCGCGAACGGTGGGCCACTGCTGTGGCAACACTTGTTCTGGTTCTTCGGGCATCCCGAGGTCTACATCATCGCTCTGCCCTTCTTCGGCATCATCACCGAGATCCTGCCGGTGTTCAGCCGCAAGCCGGTCTTCGGCTACATCGGGCTGGTCGCCGCGACGCTCGGCATCGCGATCCTGTCGGTGGCGGTGTGGGCGCACCACATGTTTGTCACGGGCGCGGTGAACCTGCCGTTCTTCTCCTTCATGACGTTCCTGATCGCTGTGCCTACCGGGGTCAAGTTCTTCAACTGGATAGGCACGATGTGGGGTGGATCGATCTCGTTCGACACCCCGATGCTGTGGGCTATCGGCTTCCTGACCACCTTCCTCTTCGGCGGTCTGACCGGCGTCATCCTGGCCTCGCCCGCGCTCGACTACCAGCTGTCCGACTCGTACTTCGTGGTCGCGCACTTCCATTACGTGGTCTTCGGCACGGTGGTGTTCGCGATGTTCGCGGGCTTCTACTTCTGGTGGCCCAAGATGACCGGCCGGATGCTGGACGAGAAGCTCGGCAAGCTGCACTTCTGGCTGCTGTTCATCGGCTTCCACACGACGTTCCTGGTGCAGCACTGGCTGGGTGTCGAGGGCATGCCGCGGCGGTACGCGTCGTACGGGGCGAACGAGGGCTTCACCACGCTGAACGAGGTCTCCAGCGTCGGTGCCTTCATCCTCGGCCTCTCGATGCTGCCGTTCTTCTACAACGTCTACAAGTCGCGCAAGTCGCCGCTGGTCGGCGTCGACGACCCGTGGGGCTGGGGCCGGTCGCTGGAATGGGCGACCAGTTCACCGCCGCCGCGGCACAACTTCCTCTCGCTGCCGCGGATCCGGTCCGAGAGCCCCGCGTTCGACCTGCATCACCCGGACATCGCGATGTCGGAGTATCCGGACAGCGGTGCGCCCCGGGACAACCTGCTGGACGCGGGGGAGGACCAGGGCCGGGTCGAGAATCTCGAGCGCAACCTGACAGCCGGTACTGACGTGGACGGGGAGAGCAAGGCATGAAGGTCGAGGCCTGGGTCTTCGGGCTCCTCACGGTGTTCGTGCTGATCGTCGCGCCGATCTACTGGCTGATGTCGGAGGACCCGACCGGCACCACCGCCCTGGTGATGACGTTCTTCCTGTCCCTGCTGGTGACGTTCTACCTGAGCATCACCGCACGGCGGATGGATCCCCGGCCGGAGGACCGCAAGGAAGCGGAGATCGTCGAGGGAGCCGGTGAGCTCGGCTTCTTCCCGCCGTACTCGTGGTGGCCGCTGTGGTGCGCGCTGACACTGTCCGTGATCGTTCTCGGGATCGTGTTCGGCTGGTGGCTGTTCATCCTCGGCAGCGGGATCGGCATCGTCACCCTGTCCGGGTTCGTGTTCGAGTACTACCGCGGAGATCACGCGCACTGACGCCAACTAAATAGACCTGCCGAACGTCATCAGTACTGCGGGCCCCTCATGGCTTCGCCGTACTGGTGACGTTTCAGTGCGTGGATACAACCGTGGGGCGAGCTAGGCTGGCCCGGCGGCGGATCGTCTCTCTGGGGAGCTCAGGTGTTGAGTAGTTTGCGGAAACACGGCCTTGCCGTGGCGGGGATTTGCGCGTTGCTGATGGTCGGCACCGCGTGCAGCGACACGTCGGCAGCCGACTCAGGGACCTCCGGGTCTTCGCCGAGCAACTCCACTCCGGGCGCGTCGACGACCCCCGGTGGCACCCCGTCGCAGGACCCCGCCGCTGCCAACGTCTCGATCGTGCCGGCCAAGGGCGCTTCCGCGGTCCGGCCGGACAAGCCGGTCACCGTCGCGACCAGCGCCGGAACGCTGGAGGCTGTGACGCTGCGTGATGACGATGGCGGCAAGGTCTCCGGTGCGTTCAACACCGAGAAGTCCCAGTGGACCTCCGCGCCCCAGCTCAAGCCGGGCGCGACGTACACGGTGAGCGGCACCGCACAGGGTACCGACGGCAAGAGCGTGCCGATCAGCTCCACCTTCAAGACCCTGGCCGCCTCGACCAGCCTGAAGGCCTCCGTGGCCCCGCTGGACGGCGAGACCGTCGGAGTCGCGATGCCGATCCAGATCTTCTGGAACCACTCGGTCCTGGACCGCGCGGCCGTCGAGCGGCGGCTCTCGGTGACGACCTCGGTCCCGGTCGAGGGCACCTGGCACTGGGTGAGCAGCAAGCAGGTGAACTACCGCCCGAAGACCTACTGGCCGGCCGGTACCAAGGTGACGGTCAACATCGCCACCCAGGGCGTCAACGCCGGCGCCAACACCTGGGGCACCGCGAGCCGCCAGATCGACTTCACCATCGGCAAGTCCGTGATCAGCCGGGTCGACGTCAAGAAGCACCAGATGACGGTCGAGATCAACGGCAAACTGGCGCGGACCGTCCCGATCACCGCGGGCAAGGACGGCTTCACCACCCGCAGCGGCATCAAGGTCATCATGGAGAAGTACCGCACCAAGCGGATGGACGCGGCCACCGTCGGCATCAAGCCGGGCGACCCGGACTACTACAACATCAGCAACGTCCAGTACGCCCAGCGCGTGACGAGCTCCGGCGAGTTCATCCACGGAGCCCCGTGGTCCAGCGGCAGCCAGGGCAGCGCCAACGTGAGCCACGGCTGCGTGGGCATGAGCCTCAAGGACGCGGCCTGGTACTACTCCCAGACCCTCCGAGGCGACCCGGTCATCGTCACCGGCACCGCCCGCAAAATGGAGTCAGGCAACGGCTGGACCGACTGGAACGACTCCTGGACCACCTACAAGGCAGCCTCAGCCCTCTCCTGAGCTCAGCACCTACCTAACGGCCCAGCACCCACCTGACGGTCCAGGCTCGCCCTGACTGGCTTTCTGACGGTGCAGAGCGCTAGCGCCTGAGCAGCCTGCCATCGGTCCACCGTCGTCGAGTTCCATCCGCGGGGACGTCCGAGCCCCCTCGGCTCCCTGGATGACCATCAACGGCACCCACCTCGCCTGGCACCATCACACGGCACCGGCGACGCAAACGTACCGGCGTACCGGGAGGGAGGTGTGGGGGGAGGGCTCGTGCGCAGGCAATGAGAAAGGCCCTGGCTGGGGAGCCAGGGCCTCTCTTGGTGTGCGGTGGGCTAGTGCTTGGTGATCTGGTCCCGGGCCGCGTCGTCGAGTTCCTCGGCGTGGGCGTGGTCCTCGTGGTCGCCGTGGGCGTGGGCTTCTTCGATCTCCTCGCTGGTCGGCTTCTGCACCGAGTCCGCGAAGTAGAACCGGGACAGTGCGGCCCGGATCTTGGTCAGCCCGCGGCGCGGGGCCGCGACGCCGTTCTCGTCGGTCTCCGGACCGATCTCGAGCGGCAGGGTGCGGTCCCGGGCGGTGAGCGCGTAGGCCTCGTACTTCGAGATCGGTGTGTGCTTCTCGATGTACTCACCGTGCGGCAGTCGCACGATGATGCCGGACTCGAGCCCGTGCAGCAGCCGGTCGTTGTCGGCCCGCTGCAGCGAGATCGCGATCCGCCGGGTGATCCAGAAGGCCAGCACCGGACCGATGAACACCGCGAACCGGAGGAACCAGGTCACGTGGTTCAGCGAGATCCCGAAGTGGGTCGCGACCACGTCGTTGCCGCCACCGATCCACAGCAGTCCGTAGAAGGTGATGAACGCGGCACCGATACCGGTCCGGGTCGGCATGTTGCGCGGCCGGTCCAGCAGGTGGTGCTCCCGCTTGTCGCCGGTGATCCAGCCCTCGATGAACGGATACAGCGCCACCACGGTGACGAAGAGGGGAGGAACTATCAGCGCCGGTATGAGCAGGTTCCAACTGAGCGTGACACCCCAGAAATGGGACTCGAAGCCCGGCATTATTCGGACAGAGCCCTCCAGCCAGCCCATGTACCAGTCCGGCTGCGAGCCTGCTGTCACCTCTGCCGGGTTGTACGGCCCGTACAGCCAGACCGGGTTGATCTGCATCAGTGCGCCCATCAGCGCGGTGATGCCGAAGACGACGAAGAAGAAGCCGCCGGCCTTGGCCATATACACCGGCATCAGCGGGTAGCCGACCACGTTCTTCTCGGTCCGGCCAGGACCCGGGTACTGCGTGTGCTTGTGGTACACGACCAGGAACAAGTGGGCCGTCACCAGAGCCAGGATCAACCCGGGTATCAGCAGCACGTGAACGGTGAAGAACCGGGAGACCATGTCGTCGCCGGGGAACTCGCCACCGAAGATGAAGAAGGTCAGGTACGAGCCGATTACCGGACTGGCCTGGATCATGCCCTGGGTGATCCGCAACCCCGTTCCGGACAGCAGGTCGTCGGGCAGACCGTAGCCGATGAAGCCCTCGATGATGCCGAGGAACAACATGGTGAAACCGATCACCCAGTTCAGCTCACGGGGCTTACGGAAGGCGCCGGTGAAGAAGATGCGGAGCAGGTGCACCATCATCGCGGCGATGAACAGCACCGCCGCCCAGTGGTGGATCTGCCGCATCAGCAGACCGCCGCGGACGTCGAAGGAGATGTCCAGCGTGGAGGCGTAGGCCTCCGACATGTGCAGACCCTTGAGCAGGCTGTACGAGCCCTGGTACTCGACATCGGCCATCGACGGCCTGAACCAGAAGGTCAGGAAGATGCCGGTCAGGATCAGGATGATGAAGCTGTAGAGGGCGATCTCGCCGAGCATGAAGGACCAGTGGTCCGGAAAGACCTTGCGCAGGTTCTTCTTGCCGATCTTGCCGATGCCGAGTCGGTCGTCGACCCACTTGACCGGCGGCGGGAATTCCTTGGTAGCCACTGATGTCACCCTCGTTCCCAGAAGCTGGCGCCGACCGGCTCATCGAACCCGTTCTGCGCGATCAGGTAGCCCTCTGCGTCTACCGCCAACGGTAGCTGCGGAAGTGGCCGCGCGGCAGGGCCGAAGATCACCTTCGCGCCGTCGGCCAGGTCGAAGGTCGACTGGTGACACGGGCACAGCACGTGGTGCGTGGTCTGCTCGTACAGCGAGATCGGGCAGCCGACGTGTGTGCAGATCTTGGAGTAGCAGAGGATCCCGTCGACGCCCCAGTTCTCGCGTCCGGCCTTCGGACGGATCTGGTCCGGTGCGATCCGGACCACGATTACCGCGGCCTTGGCCTTGGCGTTCTGGTACTCGACCGGGCTCTCCTCCTGGATCGGGGCGAGGTTGGCCGGGGCGGCGTTGACCAGCTGGCCGACGACCAGGTCCGACGGCTTGATCGGCCGCAGGGTGACGTCGTTGACGACCCGGATGCCCTTCGCCCAGATGGTGTTGTAGAGGCTGCGGCCCGGCAGCGGACCGAGGTCGCGCAGGAACACGATGGCCGGCAGACCGAGCAGCCCCATCGCGCCGATCAGGGACCGGCGGATCATCTTGCGACGGGTGAACCCCGACTCCTCGACGCCCTGCTGGAAGCCCTGGATGATGTCGGCCCTCTGCTCCGGGCTGGAACCGGCGTCGTGCCGCTCCTCGGAGATCTCGTTGTCGACCATCAGTTTCTTGGCCCACTGGATCGCGCCGGCGCCGATCAGGAACAACGCCAGGCCGACGGTCAGGCCCAGGGTCATGTTGTTCGCGTTGCCGGTCAGCGGGCCGAACTCGATGGTCGCGTCACGCGGGATCGCGAAGTACGCGACGCAGGAACCCAGCGCGAGCAGGCCCGCGAGGGTGAACATCGTCGAGACCTGGCGCTCGACCCGGTCGGCCGCCAACGGGTCGATGTCGGTGATCCGGTGTTCGTGCGGCTCGATGCCCGGGTCCGGGATCGGCTCGGCCAGTTGCACCTGACCGTTGGGTTCGTCACCCGCGCTGACCGCGGGCAGGTTGTCCTTCTCGTCGCTCATTCGGCCTTCGCTCCCTTGGCCCTGACGCCCTTGGCGCCGATCCAGACCGCCACCCCGACCAGCAGGCCGATGCCCACCAGCCAGCCCCACAGGCCCTCGGAGACAGGGCCGAGCCGGCCCAGCCCGAAGCCGCCCGGGTCCTTCTGCTCCTGCAGCGCGCTCACGTACGCGATGATGGCGCGCTTGTCATCCGGCTGCAGCACCTGGTCGGAGAAGACCGGCATCTGCTGCGGGCCGGTCAGCATGGCCTCGTAGATGTGCTTCGGGTCGACACCCATCAGCGAGGGGGCGTAGCGGCCGTTCGGCAGCGCGCCACCCTTGCCGGCGAAGTTGTGGCAGGCGGTGCAGTTGGTCCGGAACAGCTCGCCACCGCGGGTGATCTGCTCGTCCGTGACCTTGCTGATGTCGTACGACTCCTCGGCCGGAACCGCCGGGCCGGGAGCCAGTGACGCGACGTACGCGGCCAGCGCCTCGATCTCGGCCTGCGAGTAGGCCTTCGGCTTCTGCGGGATCTGGGCGTTGGGCTGCATCGCGGGCATCCGCCCGGTGCCGACCTGGAAGTCGACGGCGGCCGCGCCGACACCGATCAGCGACGGTCCGGCCATCTTGCCCTCGCCGTTGCCACCGCCTTCGGCGTTCAGACCGTGGCAGCTCGCACAGCCGACCGCGAAGAGCTTCCTGCCCTCTTCGATCTGCTGGGACTGGGCCGAGTTGTCGGCCTCCGCGTTGTCAGGGGCGAACGCGGCGTACGCGGAGCCCACCGCCAGGAGGCCGAACAGAAGCACGACGAGGCCGGCTGACCGGTGCCGTCGTCGCGCGGAGAGGAAGCGCGCCGGTGACAAGGAAAGTCTCTTCTCACTCATTTGAGCAGGTAGATGGTCGCGAACAGGGCGATCCAGACCACGTCGACGAAGTGCCAGTAGTACGACACGACGATCGCCGACACGGCCTGTTCGTGGGTGAACTGACGTGCCATGTAGGTCCTGGCGAGGACGTACACGAAAGCGATGAGACCGCCGGTCACGTGCAGGCCGTGGAACCCGGTGGTCAGGTAGAAGACCGATCCGTAGGCCGTCGACGAGATCGTCACGCCCTCGTGGATCAAGGTGGCGTACTCCGTCACCTGGCCGGCGATGAAGACCGCGCCCATCAGGTACGTGAGGATGAACCACTCACGCATGCCCCAGCCGCGGATGTTCGCGACCGAGCCGGACCGGCCGACCTTGCCGTGCTCGGCGGCGAAGACGCCGGCCTGGCAGGTGAAGGACGACGCGACCAGGATGAACGTGTTCACCGCGGCGAACGGAACGTTGAGCATCTCTGTCGAGATCTGCCACAGCGACTCCGTTCCCGGGGCTGCCGCGGCCGTCGTCACCGACCGGATCGTGAAGTACGCCGCGAACAAGGCGGCGAAGAACATCAGTTCGCTCGAGAGCCAGACGATCGTGCCGACACTGACCATACTGGGACGGTCGTTGTGTCCGTGTTCACGGGACGCTGGGAGCGCGGTTGCTGTGGCCACGCGGTCATTATGTCGGTCCGGGGATCAGACAGCACGCCCACCCCCATGCATGTCGGCGACTTATCGTTTCTACTGTTGAACCGTGCTTCCCCTCCACGCCGGACCAGGCGATCAGATCGAGCCGTTCACACCACTGCGGCTGCTGACTGCGTGGACCTTCGAGCCGGTGTTACTGGCAGTGATCATCGCCCTCGGAAGCCTTTATCTGTACGGCGTGCACAAGCTCCGGGCCCGGGGGGATCACTGGTCCCGAGGCCGGACTTTCTCCTTCATCGGCCTGGGTCTCGGCAGCGCTGTGGTCGCCACCCAGTCCGCGATCGGCACCTACGACACGGTGCTGCTGAGCGTGCACATGGCCCAGCACATGATCTTGTCGATGCTCACGCCGCTCGCGATGGCGCTCGGCGCGCCGGTGACTCTTGCCCTCCGCACCCTTCCGGCCACGCCGCGCAGTTGGTTGCTCTCCGTATTGCATTCGCGCTTCGCCAAGGTGATCTGCTTCCCGCTGATCGGCTTCACGCTGTTCGTCCTGAGCCCGTGGGCGCTCTATTTCAGCGGCTGGTACGACGCGACGCTGCACTCGGCGTTGCTCCACGATTTGTTGCACCTGCACTTCATCCTGGTCGGCTCGTTGTTCTTCTGGCCGCTGCTCGGACTCGATCCGGTACCGGGACGCGTCATCTATCCCTTCCGGCTGATGCTGGTCTTCCTGACGCTGCCGTTCCACGCCTTCCTCGGCATCACGATCATGAGTTCGACCAAGTTGATCGCGGAGGACTGGTACACGAGTTTCGGCCGGTCCTGGCCGCCGTCGCCGCTGCGCGACCAGTACATCGCCGGTGGGCTGCTGTGGGGATCCGGGGACCTCGTCGGGCTGCTCTTCTTCGGCGTCCTGTTCGTCCAGTGGGTGAGGCAGTCGCAGCGTGAGGCCAGGCGGGAGGACCGCCGGCTGGACCGGTTGGAGGAACAGGCGCGCAGGGCGGCCCGGCCGCCCCGGTAGCATTCGCGGTGATGGTTGCAAGGTTGGTTTCAGGTCCACTCGTCACAGACACACAGCTTGGGATGAATCGATGAGCTCAGAGCGTCCGCTGAAGGTGCTGGTCTACAGCGACGACCGTACGACGCGGGAGTCGGTCCGGCTGGCGCTGGGCAAGCGCCCCGCGGCTGATCTGCCCGAGATCGAGTACTTCGAGTGCGCCACCGAGCCCGCCGTGATCAAGGCGATGGACAAGGGCGACGTCGACCTGGCGATCCTCGACGGTGAGGCCGTGCCCGCCGGCGGGATGGGGATCGCCCGGCAGTTGAAGGACGAGATCTTCCAGTGCCCACCGATCCTGGTGATCACGGGCCGTCCGCAGGACGCCTGGCTCGCCACCTGGTCCCGCGCGGAGGGGGCCGTATCGCACCCGATCGACCCGGTGCGGCTGGCCGAGGTGACCGCGGAGCTGCTCCGGCAGCGGGTCGCCACGCTGCCCGCGACCACCTGATCTCCCGGTCATGACCACCTGGCCGCAGGTGCTGAACCCGCTGCTCCGGCACGAGGACCTGGACGCTTCGGCGACCGCGTGGGCGATGGAACAGATCCTGTCCGGCGCGGCCTCCCCGGCGCAGCTGGCCGGGTTCGTGATCGCGCTGCGTTCCAAAGGCGAGACCGTCACCGAGGTCGAGGGGCTGGTCGCCACGATGCGCCAGTTCGCCACCAAGATCGAGGTGTCCGGCCGGACGCTCGACGTGGTCGGTACCGGCGGTGACCAGGCGCACACGGTGAACATCTCCACGATGTCGGCGATCGTTGCTGCCGGCGCCGGAGCGAAGATCCTCAAGCACGGGAACCGCGCGGCCTCGTCCGCTTGTGGGGCTGCGGATGTGCTCGAGGAGCTGGGGATTCCGCTCGATCTCACGGCCGAGCAGGTTGCTGCCGTGGGCGAGAAGGCTGGGATCACGTTCTGTTTCGCCCCTGCGTTCCACCCTGCGTTGCGGCATGCCGCCGTACCGCGTCGTGAGCTGGGGGTGCCGACCACCTTCAACTTCCTGGGGCCGTTGGCGAATCCGGGGAATCCGTCGGCGCAGGCCGTCGGGGTGGGTGACAGCCGGATCGCCGGGCTGATGGCCGGCGTACTGGCCCGGCGGGGGATCGACGCGCTGGTGTTCCATGGCGATGACGGGCTGGACGAGCTGACCACGATGACGACGTCGCAGGTGTGGTCGGTCGGGCGTGGGGTCGTCGAGGGACCGGTGACGCTGGATCCTCGGGAACTCGGGATCGAGCCGGTCCCGGCGGAGGCGCTCCGGGGTGCGGACGCGGTCTACAACGCGAAGGTGGTGCGGTCCTTGCTGGACGGCGAGGTCGGCGCGGTACGGGACGTCGTACTGCTGAACGCGGGAGCCGCCCTGGCCGCCCACGACGGCAGCATCGGACCAGTGGTCTCCAGAATCCGCTCCGGCATGGACCGAGCAGCCGAAGCCATCGACTCAGGTGCCGCCAAGAACGCCCTGGACCGCTGGATCACCACCTGCCTAGAAATCCGCAACTAGCCCGTCCTGCCGCCCGCCATTCTTGGCGGGCGGCGCTTCTGCTTTCAGGCTTTTAGTTGCTGAACTGGATTTGGGCGACTCTTGTGCGCCAGACCGGCAACCACTGTGGGGTTGAGCCGGCGATGTCGGCGATCGCGACGTCTGCTGTGCCATCGCCTCGGTCGATCACCGCGACCATGACGGTCGAGTACGTCTCCTTCAGCTTCGGCACCTTCACCTCGACCTTGACGGTGAGCTCGTGGCCGGCGTGGCCGTCCACCGTGATCGCCCGGTGCGTCGCCTTGCCGAGCAGTTTGACGTTCGGGTCGTAGAGCTTGCCGATCGCGAGACTGGCCGCCTTGATGGTGGCGTCCTTCCGGCCGGCCGGGGTGTTCACGAACGGGAACTGCTTGTTCAGCCCGCCGAACGCGACGTAGTTACCCCAGGTCGCCTTCTTGCCGTCGTACCTGTCGTGCACGGTCAGCCAGGTTGCGCCGCCGCCGTACAGGCCGCTGTTCTCGCCGTTGTCCGTCCAGGCCGACGACATCAGCGCCATCGTGTCGTTGTTGGAGGCAATGATCTGCGAACCGACCACCTTGCCCTCCGGCGGCGGGGTGACGGTCGGCTTGACGGACGGACTGACGGTCTCCAGCGGCGTCGAGTTCGGCGCCGGCACCGCGACAGGGCTGATGGCGTCCGCCTTGTTCCACATCCAGGTCACGCTCAGCACAGTCGTGAGCACCGCGACGACGATCAGCGACAAAACTCCCACCAGCCGTTGCGTGTTCCGGCTCATCCCACTCGGTTCATCCCGCCCGGGCACATGCTCACCCCGAGCAGTCCGCCCATAAGCCTGCCCAACCCGAACCGCGTCCGCCCCGTCCTCCTCGCCCGCACCCACCCCACCCTGAGCCCCAGGCCCAGCCGGCGCCTGCCCGTACTGCGCTCCAGCGGGCCCAGGCCCGTACTGCGCGGCCGCCAGTCCTGGCCCATACTGCGTCCGCCCGCTCTGCGGTCCCGCAGGTCCAGGTCCGTACTGCCCGCCCTGCGGCCGAGCCGGCGGCTGCCCGTACTGCGGCGCCTGCTGAGGCGGCCCGTACTGGTTGCCGGCCTGCTGCTGCGGTGGCTCCCCGTGCTGGCGACCGGCCTGCTCTGGCGTGGACTGCGTGTGCCACGGCGCTGCCTGCTCCTGCGACGGCAGCCCGCTCGACGGGGTCGGCCCCTGCGGTGAGGGTCCTGGCTGCTCGCCCAGTGGCGCATGTAGGGGCTGGCCGTACTGAGCGCCGCCAGACGTCTGCGGGAGCGGCCGCCCGTGCTGGGCGCCGCCAGACGAATGCGGGGGTTGCTGACCGGGCTGCCCTTGCGGTGGTCCGTACTGCGGCCCGACGGGTCTGTGCGGCGGTTGTCCGGGCCGGTCCTGCGGCGGCTGCCCGTATTGCCGTCCCGGTTGGTTCTGGGGCGGCTGCCCGTGTTGCTGTCCGGGCTGGTTCTGGGGCGGCTGGCCGCGCCACGGTTGGGCTTGTGGTGACTGGTTCGGCGGTTGGCCGGGTTGGACGGATTGGCTGTACTGCTGAGGCGGCTGCTGCCCCTGCGGGCTCGGACCCTGCGGTGGCTGCACCTGCGGTAGCGGCACCCGGGGTGGCTGCCCCTGCGGTGGCTGGGCCTGGTGTTGTCCAGGCGGTCGCTGCTGACTCTGCGGACCTTGTGGTGGTCCTTGGTTGAGCGGGGGCTGCCGGGGTGGGTCGTTCGGGTGTGGGGCGGGTTGGGTGCCCTGTGCTGGCGGCCAGTTTCCCTGCCGTTGGGTCGGGCCGGGCGGCGACTGCACCTGCCGATTGCCAGGCTCCTGCTGTGGCATCTGCCCGACCGGCGTTTGCGGACCTGGCGACTGCTCGGCTCGCTGTGGCTGGGTTGGGTGCTGTGGCGCCGGGGAGTCCGGCCGAGCTGGTTGCGGATTACTCGGGCCCTGCGGCGGAAGCGGCGTACTGGCCGCACGGGGTCGGGCGGTGGCTGGTCGCGGCAGAGGTGGGGGCGGCGGCGCGGGTGCGCGGGACTGACCAAGCAACGGATCCGCAGACAACGGATCCGCAGACAACGGATCCGCAGGCAACCGATCCGGAGACAGCGGATCTCCAGACAGCGGATGCGCAGGTTGGGCGTCTGCGGGCAGCGCGTCTGTGGGGTGGTTCTCTGTGCGGGCCGGGGGCAAGGAGTTGTCGCGGGGTGGCTGGTTGACGGGGGGCTCCTGTGGGCGGGGGGCGGCCGCCTCGGGGGTCGGCTGGCGCGGGGGTGCGCTGTGCCGGGCCGGGGGGCGCGGGGGCGGTTGCGGTGTGTCGTTCTCAGCCAACGTTGATTCCCTTGTAGACCTGGCTCTCGACCGTCCTCAGATCCGGCCGGTTGGTGGGGATGTCGCTGATGTACGCGACTGCGGTTCCGTCACCGAGGTCGAAGACCGCGACCGTCAGGGTGAGGACCCGGGCAGCGACCTTCGTCGAGCTCGCCGTGACGGACTGCTGGTAGTACCAGCCCGACTTGCCGGAACGTTTCACCGCTCCGTTGCGTAGCGGCTTGATGATGACCGGGATGTCGCCGTACATGGTGCTGCGGAGCTGGTACGCGAGATTCGACGCGGTGGCCTGGGTGTTGCCGTTGAAGCCGGCGGAGGTACCGAGGGAGCCGACGAACATGTCGGCGTACCAGTCGTTCTTGCCGTCGAACTTCTCCTGCAGCAGGACGTACTGGCCGCTGGAGTTCTCCAGTTGCGGTACCAGGCGTTTGCGGTCGGACCAGGGTGGTTTCTGCCGCGGGTAGGAAATGGCGGCAGAGGTGATCCGGGCGCCCTCGTGGAGCTTCGGGTCCTTCGACTGGCCCGGCGGGATCGTGCTCTGGCCGTCTGGTGTCGTGGGTGGGGGGCTGGTTGAGGACGTGGGGGAGCTCGAGCCGGTCGGCTGATCCGTTGGCTGGGTGCTCGGTGAGGTGCTGGGGTCTGCGGTGTCGTCGCTGCGATTGGTCACGAAGAAGGCGGCCGCGATGATGATCAGCACGAGTCCGACCACGCTGGAGACAATCACCACGACCTTGGACGGCCTCCCACCAGGCCCATCACCGCCGCCACCAAGCATCGTCCCCTGCGGCCCACCCCCGCCACCCTGCC
>NZ_DASRXP010000510.1:0-3883 GCF_035687465.1 Kribbella sp. | reverse complement strand
TGCCCGGCCTCTGGCGACGTCAGTGCAAGACCCTGTCAGGCGGCCAGCGGCGCCGCCTCGACATCGTCATGGGCCTGATCCACGACCCGAAGCTGATCTTCCTGGACGAGCCCACCACCGGCCTCGACCCGCAGGCTCGGGCGAACCTCTGGGAGCACATCCGCGGTCTCCGCGACCGCGGCGCCACCATCTTCCTGACCACCCACTACCTGGACGAGGCGGACGCGCTCTGTGACCGGATCCTCGTCATCGACCACGGCAAGATCGTTGCCTCCGGCAAGCCCGAGGAGCTGAAGCAGCAGGTCTCCGGCGACGGCGTCCGGCTCAGCCTCGCGGACCCTGCGAACGCTCCCGTGGTCACCAAGATCGTGCGGGAACTCGAGGGTGCCGTCGAGGTCGAGACCGACGGGGACGTGGTCGCCTTCCGCATCCCCAAGGGCGGTTCCGTGCTGCCCTCGCTACTGCGTTCGATCGATGCCCAGGGAGTCGAACTGGACGGTGTCGAGGTGCACCGCCCGACCCTGGACGACGTCTTCCTGACCATGACCGGCCGCTCCCTGCGCGACGACGCCCCGGCCACCGACGCCGAAGAAGAGAAAGAGGTGGCGGCCGTATGACCGTTATGCGCGAGACCTGGATCGTCTTCAACCGCCAGATGCGGTTGTCGTTGCGGAACCCGATGTGGTCGATCCTGATGCTCAGCCAGCCGCTGTTGTACCTGTTCCTGTTCGGCCCGCTGCTGAAGCCGCTCACCGCACAGATCAGCGAGGGCGCCACCACGAACGCCTACCAGGTGTTCATCCCGGGTCTGATCGTGCAACTCGGCATGTTCGGCGCGATGTTCGTCGGCTTCGGCCTGATCGCGGAGTACCGGGCCGGCGTGATCGAGGCCGACCGGGTCACCCCCGCGTCCCGGATGGCCCTGATGGCAGGCCGCGTACTCCGCGACGTCGTGGTCCTGGTGGTCCAGACGATCCTGCTGCTGGTGGTCTCCATCCCGATGGGCCTGCGAGCTCCCTGGGGCGGAGTACTGCTGTCCCTGGTCATCGTCGCCCTGCTCGGAGCGACCTTCGCCTCGCTGTCGTACTCGGTGGCGCTGATCACCAAGAGCGAGGACGCACTGGCCCCGCTGCTCAACGGGATCGCGATGCCGTTGCTGCTGTTGTCCGGCATCCTCCTGCCGATGCAGATCGGCCCGACCTGGCTGCAGCGGCTGTCCGACATCAGTCCGCTGAAGCACGTGGTGAACGGCGTACGGGCTCTCTTCCGCGGCGACATCAGCAGTAGCACGTCCCTCTGGGGCCTGTTCTGGGTCGTCCTCCTCACGGCCGTCGGCCTGGCCGTGGGCGCCCGCACCTTCCGCAAGGAATCCGCATGACTAGACGAGGTTCTTCGTAAGCAAGACAGCGTTCATCGGGGCGTTGCTCCGCGCGGTTAGCGTCGCGGCATGCGTATGCCTTCGCCGTTCGTCCGTGGACTGGCGGGGTCGTGCATAGTGGCGGCCGCCTCACTGGTGACATCGGTGATTCCGGAGTCGTCCTGGATGGCGTCGCTGCCGCTGACCGGTGACCTGCGGACGACCTTGGCCGGGCGGATGACCGGGCTGACGTTCATGGTCATCGGGCTCGGTCTGATGGTGTGGGCCTGGCTGGGTCTCGGCTCTGACGTGTTCGCCGGGATGCGGCCGCGCCTGGTGCGGTTGACCGCCTGGTGGAGTGCGCCGCTGCTGCTGATGCCGCCGTTGTTCAGCCGGGACGCCTGGAGCTACGCCGCCCAGGGTGCGCTGGTCGCCGGTGGTTACGACCCCTACAAGGTCGGCCCGGGCGTTCTGTCGGGGCACGTGATCGAGGCCGTCGATCCGATGTGGATGGCCACGCCTGCGCCGTACGGGCCGTTGCCACTCGCGTACGGCGGAGTCGCGGCGCGGATCACGCTCGACCCATACCTGCTCATGCTTGCCCACCGGCTGCTGGCCGTACTGGGGATCGTGCTGATCGCCTGGGCGGTGCCGCGGATCGCGGTGGCGTGCCGGGTGAACCCGACGGTCGCGACCTGGCTGGTCGTGGCCAACCCCATACTGATCACGCATGGCCTCGGCGCGGCGCACAACGACGTACTGATGCTGGGCGTGGCGTGCGCCGCCTTCGCTGTAGCGCTTACTGGTCATTGGGGTACTGCGGCGGTACTGGCTGGGGTTGCGGCTGCGGTGAAGCTGCCGGGTGGGTTGGCGGTGATCGCTATCGCTGCGGTGATGAGCCCACTGGCAGGGAGGGCCCGAGTACGACTGGCAAGCCTCTGCATAGCCGGGGCGGTTGCAGTACTGACCCTGGTGACGATCGGCGAGCTGACTGGCGTGGGGTCAGGCTGGCTCAGCGCACTCGACGTACCGGGGCTGGTTCGCTCGCCGCTGTCCATCGCCAACCTGATCGGCATGGGCGCATCCGGCGTCCTGTCCTGGCTGGGCGCGAACGATGCGGCTCAACAGGCGCTGCAGATCGTCCGCCTGGTCGGCATCCTCACCGCCGTCTCCCTGATCGGCATCCTCGGCCTGCGCTCCTCCATCCACAACGCGGCCCGCGCGGTCGGAATCGCCTTACTGGCCGTGGTTCTGCTCGGCCCGACAGCCCACGACTGGTACTTCCTCTGGTGCCTGCCGTTCCTGGCCGTGGCCCGCCCCGGCCGCCGCCTCACCACAGCCCTGATCGGCGTCAGCCTCATCCTCACCATCGCCGCCCCCCTCAACTCCTCCCTCCGAGGCGCCGTCATCCCCATCCTCATCACCACCAGCCTCGTCCTAGTCACCACCGCCACCCTCCTAGGCCACCTCCGCACCCTGCAGCCCGCAAAGGTGAAGCTGCCGGCTACAGCTGGGTGAGGGCTGCTTTTACTGCTGTGTGGAGGGTTGCGGGGAGGGTGGTTGGGCGGGGGAGGCGGGTTTCTATGACGTCGATGCCGGCGACTGTGCGGGTTAGGGCTGCGCGGAGGGCTTCGGGGGTTTCCGCGAGCTGGTAGGGGGTGTGGGTGGCGGCGCAGAGGGCGGCCAGGTCGGTGTTGTGGGGGGTGCCGAAGACGCGTTCGAAGTCGGGGGCGTCTGCTTGTTCGAGGGTGGAGAAGATGCCGCCGCCGTTGTCGTTCACCACCACGATGCGCAGGTCCGGGCGTGGCTCGTCGGGGCCGATCACCAAGGCGTTGTAGTCGTGCAGGAAGGCCAGATCACCCACCAGCGCGTGCGTCGCGCCGCCGTTGGCCAACGCGGCTCCGACAGCGGTCGACAGAGTGCCGTCGATCCCTGCGAGACCACGGTTCGCTACCGTCCGGATCGGCACGATCGGGGCTAGATCCAGGTCGCGGATGGGGTTCGAGGATGCCACGACGAGCATGCCGTCGGCGCCGACCGCCTCTCCGAGCATCGCGGCGATCCCCGGTCCGGTCAGGCCGTCGGCGAGCACCTTGTCGATCGCCGGCCGAGCCGACTGGTCGGCGTGCTGCCATTGCGCCAGCCAGTCGGTCTCGTCGGCGCTAGTGATCTCCACACCGGTGAGGACAGCGGCGGCCCGGCGGCCCGCGTCCGGCCAAGCACCGGTCGGCGCGACGACGATCACCTCGACGTCCGGACGAGCCAGCAGCTTGGTGATCGGCCGGGACAGGGTCGGATGGCCGAAGACCACCACCCGTTCGATCTCGTCCGCCAACGGAGTTGCCGACAGCAACAACCGGTACGCCGAGATGACGGCCGGCCCGATCCGCGAACGACTGGACGGCTCGGCGAACAACGGCCAGTTCCCGGCCTCCGCAGCAAGCCGGGCAGCCTGAGAAGCACCATCACCGGCGACCACCACGGTCTTCGGCCCAGCGGCAATCGCAGACGGCTGCGCCGCGGTGG
>NZ_DASRXP010000509.1:0-12346 GCF_035687465.1 Kribbella sp. | reverse complement strand
CTGTTTCGACTCACCGGGTGACCCGATCGACGGCCCGCCGTACCTGCATGTCCGGCAGGACCAACGGGAGATGGGGCGGCAGGCGGTGGACCTGCTGCTCGCCCAGCTGCGCGGCGAGGCGGTACCGATGCTGTCGATGGTGCCGTTCGAGCTGGTCGATGCCGAGCGCAACTGAATCCCACCTGACTTTCGGCAGTACGCCGACCCGGGTGCGGCTGTGTAGCGTCTGGGCTGTGAACTGGCAGCGCGCGGGAGATCTCGGCCTGTGGGCAGGGCTGTCCTTCTTCGTGATCGCGGAGAGCGGTGCCCGGAGCGATCCGTACTGGATGCAGGGGAGCTGCCTGGCGGTACTGGCCGCCGCGGTGCTGCTCCGCCGGGCCCATCCGATCGTCGCGCTGGGGCTGGTCGGTGGTGCCGAGACGGTGATCCTGGCGCTCTCGCTCGGTACGACCAACGGGACGCCGATCGCGCTGGTGAGCGCGATCTCTCTGTTCAGCTACCTGGCCGGCCGGCGCGAGACAGAGCTCAGGCATTTCGTCCAGATGGTGGGCTGGTGCCTGATCGCCCTGTTGGCGCTCGCCGTGATTGCGCATCCGGACCTCGCGGTGACCGAGGCGGTGCTCAACTGGCTGGTGATGCTGCTGATCTCGCTGCTGCTCGTCGTCCTCCCGTGGCTGATCGGCCGGTATCGAGCCCAGCAGGCCCTCCTCGCCTCGGCCGGCTGGGATCGGGCGGAGCGGATCGAGCGCGAGCACCGGATGGAGATCGACCAGGCGAGACTCAGAGAGCGCTCTCGGATCGCCGAGGACATGCACGACTCGGTCGGCCACGAGCTGAGCCTGATCGCCCTGCGAGCTGCGGCTCTCGAGGTCGACACCGACCTGCCAGACCGCCACCGCCAGGCCGCGACCGAACTCCGGGAAGCCGCGGCCACGGCGACCGACCGCCTCGGCGAGATCATCGGCGTACTCCGGGAACCGGACGCCGAGGCATCCGTGGTCCCGAGCCACGAGACCGTGGCTGAGTTGGTTGATCGCGCGGCCGCTTCCGGGTTGGCCGTGAAGCTCGTCCAGGAAGGGCAGGCGGAGCTGTCGCCGATGGTGGACCGCGCTGTCCATCGGGTCGTCCAGGAGTCGCTCACGAACGCGAGTAAGCACGCACCCGGCGCCGAGGTGGCCGTCACGGTTTCCCACGTCGCCGACCATGTGGTGGTGCGAGTGGTCGACAGCGGAGCCACCCGGGCCGTTCCGGACGGCGTACCGTCAACGGGCCGTGGGCTGGCCGGCCTGACCGAGCGAGCGCGACTCGTCGGCGGAATCCTGACCGCCGGGCCACGGCCGGCGGGTGGTTTCGAGGTCTTCGCCCGGATTCCACGATCAGGCGGACGTCCGGAGCCCGAGGCGCCGACGGCGTCGGCCACAGCCGACGAACACGCGACCGTACGCCGACGGGCCCGGCGCGGCTTGATCACCGCGGTAGCGGCACCGCTGGGTCTCGGGGCGATCATCGGAGTGATTGCCTTGGGCTACTACCTGGTCGCCGGCTACAGCTCGATCCTGCAGCCCGAGGCGTACGACACGCTGCGGATCGGCCAGACCTTCGACGAAGTGGAGCAAGTGCTGCCGGCCATGCAGATGGTCGATCCGCCGACGGAGAAGTCGGTCGTGCCCGAGGGGTGGAGTTGCCGGTTCTACCGCCCGGACGGGCCGTTCGGCATCACCTATGTGTACCGGCTGTGCTTCGAGGACGGCCGGCTGATCGCGAAGGACGTAGTACAGACAGGGTCCGTAACGCCGACGACAGAAGGAACGCCGCGATGATCAGGGTGCTGCTGGCCGATGACGAGGCGATGGTGCGGGCCGGGGTCCGGGCGATCCTCGGTTCGGACGAGTCGATCGAGGTCGTCGCCGAAGCGGCGGACGGGATCGAGGCGGTCGAAGGAGTGCACAAGCACCGGCCGGACGTCGCCGTACTGGATATCCGGATGCCGCGGATGGACGGGCTGGCGGCCGGTGCGGAGATCCGGCGGACCGCACCGGAGACGGCGGTGGTGATTCTGACGACCTTCTCGGAGGACGCCTATATCGCGAAGGCGCTGGGCGATGGCGCCAGCGGGTTCCTGCTGAAGTCCGGGGATCCGCGAGAGCTGATCGCGGGGTTGAAGGCGGTCGCGGACGGCGCGGCGTACCTGTCGCCGAAGATCGCGCACCGAGTCATCGCCGAGTTGGGGGCGGGCGGCGGCCGGATGTCGCGGGCCGCGGCGGCGAAGGAACAGGTCGACGTGCTCAGCCCGCGCGAGCGGGAGGTGCTCGCACTGGTCGGCGCTGGGTTGTCGAATGCCGAGATCGCGCGCCGGCTCTTCCTGGTCGAGGGCACGGTCAAGGCCTACGTCAGCGCCGTACTGACCCGCCTCGGGGTCAAGAACAGAGTCCAGGCCGCCATCGTCGCCTACGAAGCCGGTCTGGTCTCCACCTGAACCCCGCGGTCTCAGCAACGCAACGCTCCGGCGGGTGACGTTGTGTGGACACTTGGTCATGGGATAGTGGACCTTTCCCGGGGGGTACAGCCCCGGATCAGACCAGTAACCGGGAGCGGCAGGTACCGCACCCGCTCAGAGAATCAGGGGATCCAGGTCGTGACCGACTCGCACAGCTCCGGACAGCACAAGGACCGGGAAGCGGCGGCGGCCGAGGTCCGGAGAATGTGGCAGCCGACTCCGTCCTGGTCCCAGCCCGACCCGAACGCCAAGCCCGACCCGGAACCGGTGGAAGAAGTAGAGGACGTCGAGGACGAGCAGCCGGACGCGCTCTCCCAGGAGTTCCCCGGCGACGCCTGGTCCCAACCGCCCGCCACACCCGCCACACCCGCTCCGGCCCACGCGGCTCCGGTCTCCGAGCCGTGGATGCAGCCCGCTCCGGAGCCGGTCGACCCGCCGGCGCTCTCGCAGACCGCCCAGCAGTTCTTCCCACAGGGGATTCCCGGGCAGCACCCGCCGCAGCCCGAGCGCCAGGTCTCCTACCGGGCCGACGAGCTCCTGCAGGCGCTGCCGTTGCCCCGGGAGGCCCCGGCCGAGAAGGGCATGCGCAGCGTGTTGCGGTTGCGCCCCGGTTCTTCGGAGCGGAACGAGCGGATCGCCCGCGCCACTGCGGCGACCGCCTTCCGCCGTCCTGTGACGATTACCATCGCGAACCCCAAGGGCGGGTCGGGCAAGACGCCGACCACGCTGCTGCTCGCCGGTGCGCTCGGTCAGGCCCGCGGTGGCGGCGTAGTGGCCTGGGACAACAACGAACTGCGCGGCAACATGCACCTGCGCACGCACGACACCAACGCGCGCTCGACGGTGACGGATCTGCTGCAGGCGATGCCGATGCTGACCCAGCCGGATGCGCGCCTGGGTGATGTCGGCGCCTACCTGCGGCACCAGGTCGCCGGCCAGTACGACGTGCTGACGTCCGCGACCACGACGTACTCGCAGATCGAGGCGAAGGACTTCGACCAGATCCACCGGCTGCTGAGCCGCTTCTACAAGGTGCTGGTGATCGACACCGGCAACAACGAGGGCTCCAGCAACTGGCGCGAGGCGATGAAGGCGTCGGACGTCCTGGTCATCCCGATCAAGTGGAAGAGCCTGTCCTGCGCTGCCGCCGTGCAGATGCTGGAGGAGCTGGACAACCAGGGTCCGGACGCCCAGCGACTGATCAGGCGCGCGGTCATCGCCGTCAGCAACGGACCCGGCGACGTGAACAAGGAAGTCGAGAAGCAACTCCGCCCGTACTTCGAGTCGCGGGCGGCTGCGGTCGTCGATATCCCGACGGATCCGCACATCGCTGCCGAAGGGCCGTTGGACCACTCGGCGCTGCAACCTCACACCCGCCGGGCGGCGCTGGAACTGGCCGCCAAGGTCGCCGAACAGATCACCATCGCGCTGAACGTCCCTCGCTGAAGTAGACACACAGGCTGCCTTCATTCGCCCCCTTTTCACCTGTCGCAGGGTGGAAAGGGGGCGAATGAACGCGTGGTCAGGTTGTTCGGAGGGCTTCGGTTGGTTGCATGCGGGCTGCCCGGAGTGCGGGGAGTAGGCCGGCGATGGCGCCGATGGCGAGGGCCGCGCCGAGTCCGCCTCCCCAGGCGAGCGGCGGAACCACCGTGGCCCAGCCTTTGACCTGGGCGTAGATCGCCGTGGCCGCCGTACCGAGAGCGACTCCGGCGATGCCGCCGAGCGCGGCGAGCAGGACCGCCTCGGCCAGGAACTGCAGGCGGATGTTGCCCTTGGTGGCGCCGAGTGCCCGCCGGAGACCGATCTCGGACCGGCGTTCGAGTACCGAGATGACCATGGTGTTGGCCACGCCGATTCCGCCGACGAGCAGGGCGACTGCCCCGAGCCCCAGGAACAGACCGTTCAGCGCGGACTGGACTGCGGCGCGGGCGACCAGCGCGGCCGACGGCTGGCTGACGTTGACCTCGCCCGGGTTCAGGGGGTTCGCCGTCGCCGGCAGCACCTTCTGGACCTCCGTGACCTGCTCGGGGCGGGAGCGCACGTAGATCGTTGACGGGTGGCCGTCGGAGTCCAGATACTTCGTCGCGGCCGGGTAGCCGACCAGGACGGAAGCGTCGATCTCGGGCGTCAGCGTCGCCGGGTTGAGGATTCCCGCGACGTAGAACCACTGCCCGCCGACCCAGATCCGCATGCCCTGGTGGATCCGCGAGATTCCCAGCCGCTTGGCGGCGTCCCAGCCGAGGACGGCGACGGGCTGATCGGCGGTGGCGGCGTTGAGGTAGCTGCCTTCGGCAACGGTCGTTCGTACTGCGGCGGGCAGGTCGAGGCTCGCCGCGACGACCGTGAGTGAGTTCGTGTTGATCGTCGGGATGTAGGGGCTGCGATAGGCACTGGCATCGGTCCTGCCGGTGCTCTGGACTGTTTCGACCGGACCGATCCGGGCGATCATTGCGGGCGCGTCGAGGGGGAGCTTGGCATCAGTGCCGCCAAGGCTCTGGCCGGCGGTCACCTTGAGCAGATTGGTGCCCAACTCGTCGATCTCGGCCAGCAAGCCGGCCTGGGACGAGGCGGACAATCCCATCACCGCCACCATCGCGGCGACGCCGATGGCGATGCCCAGGGCCGACAGAGCGGCCCGCATCCGCCTGGTGCGCAGCCCTACGCTCGCGGTCCTGGCCAGGTCGGCCGGATGCAGCCGGCCGGGAGCGGTGGTTGTCATGGCAGCCGCCTTTCGCTGAACAGTGGCTGCTCCGCGGACTCGACGTCGGCCACGACGGCGCCGTCGAGGACCTCGATGCGGCGCGGCAGCCGGGCCGCGAGTTCACGGTCGTGGGTGATCATGATGATGGTGGCGCCCTCGGCGTTGAGTTCCTGCAGCAGTTGGAAGATCGCGGCACCCGAGACGCTGTCGAGGTTGCCGGTGGGTTCGTCGGCCAGCACGATCGCTGGATTGCCGACCAGGGCCCGGGCGATCGCAACCCGCTGTCGCTCACCTCCCGACAGCTCGGGCGGACGATGCCCGACCCGATGGCCGAGCCCGACCCGGGCCAGTGCCGCTGCGGCGGCTTCCAGCCGGGTGCCGTGTCTGGCACCGGAGTACAGCATCCCGTCGGCCACGTTCTCCAGGGCGGTGGCGTGGGCGGAGAGGAAGAACTGCTGAAAGACGAAGCCGATGCGAGTCGCCCGCAGTCCGGCCAGGGCACGGTCCGACATCCTGGCGACGTCGTCGCCGACGACGCGGACCGTGCCGGTGGTCGGGCGATCCAGTGTGCCCATCACCTGCAGCAGCGTGGACTTGCCCGAACCGGACGGGCCGACGATGGCCACCAGGTCGCCACGACGGATGCTGAAGCTTGCCTTGTCCAGCGCCACGACCGGCGTCGCGCCGGGGTAGATCTTGGTCACCTCGTCCAGTTGCAGCACCGGCTCGGCGATCGCTGGAGCGACGCCGGTCATGACCTCGGCACCACGATGTTCTGGCCGGCTTCGAGGCCCGCGCCGGTGACGGCGACCCTGCCCGCGCTGTCGTCGAACAACCCAGGTTTCACCGGAGTCAGACTGCGGGCGCCATCGGCCCCGACCACCTCGACGGCGTACCCGCCGCCGGCCAGCGCCAGCAAGGCGTTCACCGGCACCGAGAGCACGTTCCGCGCTGTGTCGGTCACGATGGAGACCTGGACGGGAGCCTGATCGAGCTGGCCGGTCTCAGTCGGCTTCGACGGCTTGATCAGGACCTCGATCGTCGTCTTGTCGTCGGCCTTGGTCGCCACCTTTCCGACTCCGGAGACGACACCGGGCGTGGTCTTGCCATTGGGCAGCGAAATGGTCACCTTGTCGCCGACTGCCACCTCGGACTGTCGGCCGGCGTTCAGCGCGACAGTGATCTGCCGGTCGATCGAGGATGCCTGCAGAACCGTGGTACCGACTGCCACCGAGGCGCCGCTGACCGCGTTGATCTTGGTGATCCTGAGCTGCGTGGTTGGCAGGAACACCGCCTGTCCCAGGTCCAGCTTTCCGGTGTCGTCCAGGCCGACGTCGTCCTGCAGCTCCCTGAGCGCGTTGTAGGTCTGCCGTCCGAAGTAGTCCGACTTCGGGTCGAGCTCGTCCGTGGTGGCATAGCCGAGCGCGACGAGGTCGGCATTCAGTTGCCGGACGTCGGCACCTTCCATGCCCCAGTACAGGTCCCGGTAGACCGGTGCGGTGGCGCCCTGGAGCAGGATCACCGGCTTGCCGTCCACGCGGTAGAGCACCTGGCCCTGGCGGATCACCTGGCCGATCGTGGGCACCTTCGTGGCCGTGCCGCCTGCCCTGTTCACCACCTGGTAGTCGCCCGCGTAGCCCAGGGTCCCGTTCTCGAGGGTCCGGGCGGACAGCGTTCCCTTCGTCACCTGGGCAAGTCCGGTCGAGGCGGTGGCCTCGCTGGAGGCCTGCTCCGTCCCTGCGGCGAACGGGTCCGCGACGACGATTCCGGCACCTACCGCGACGGCCGTCCCGAGGACGACCGCCGCCAGTCGGCCGCGCCGTCCGGAGCGCCGGCCCCGCCCGGCGGATGAGCCGACCCCCGTGGGTTCGCTCGAGCTCGAGGTCACGATCCGTCCCCGGCGGCCGGACCGCCCTGCTTGCCCGGGGTCATGTTCCGCATGCTCTCCGGCTGGTACTTCGCGCAAGCGGCCTCCGCGGTCTTGAACTGCGGCGTGTTGGGGTCGTTCTGCAGGACGAAGCCGCCATCCGCGCTCGGGTCGGGGAAGTCCGGTACGCCGTTCTCGCGCATGCACTGGGCGTACTTGAGTTTGTCGGCCGCGGACCACACCTGGCCGGGATTCGCCCCGGGATCTCCGGCCGGCATCAGGTCCTTGCAGGCCGCCATCGCCTTCGTGAACTCGGCAGAGTTGACGTCCACCCCTTCGCCCATGCCCTTTCCGGGCTCCGGGTCCTTGAAAGCCGGGAGCCCGTGAGTCCGCATGCAGTTGGCGAAGGCCACTCCGTCCGGCGTCGCGCCGGACTTCGGGGCGGGCGAGGCCGAGGTGGTTCCGGCCGGCACGCTCGCCACACTCTCGCTCGGCTTGTCCGCACTGCCGCACGCTGTGGCGACCAGCGCGATGGTCGCGACCAGAACGGCCAGAAGGCCGGTCCGGCGGGATCGCCCGGTCCGGCAGGGGGTCTGCTCGGTGTTGTCAGTGTGCTGCTTGGCGGTGGTCGTCAGTTGCCCGGCATGTACCGGCTTCGGTGCCCGGGTGCTCTTGGTCGTGGTCATGCTCAAAAGGCTGGTGGTGGAGGCGTTGCCCGGGCGTGAACGCGAGCGTTAACGCCGTTGTTACAGACGACCGGCTAAGTTCCGACCATGCGGGTGCTGGTGGCAGAGGACGAGCGGGATCTGGCCGATCTGGTGGCTGTCGGGCTCCGCCGGCAGGCGATGGCGGTCGACGTGGTCTACGACGGCGCGGCCGCGACGGAGCGGCTGGCCGTCAACGACTACGACGTACTGGTGCTGGACCGGGACCTGCCCGAGGTGCACGGCGATGTGATCTGCGAAGAACTGGTGCGTACCGGAGCCCGCACTCGCATCCTGATGCTGACCGCGGCCGGATCGGTGCCCGAACGCGTGGCCGGCCTGGCCCTCGGCGCCGACGACTACCTGCCCAAGCCCTTCGACTACACCGAACTGGTGGCCCGGGTGCAGGCTCTGGGCCGGCGCAGCCAGACATCCTCGCCGCCGATGCTGGAGCGGCACGGGATCGTGCTGGACACCCACCGTCTGCAGGCCTTCCGCGACGGCCGCTTTCTCCGGTTGTCGCTGAAGGAGTACGCCGTGCTGGAGGTCTTGATGCGGGCGAACGGGGGCGTCGTGAGCGCCGAGACGTTGCTGGAGTCGGCGTGGGACGAACACGCCGATCCGTTCACGACCGTCGTGCGCGTCATCATCAGCCGGCTGCGCACCAAGCTCGGGGAGCCGGCGTGCATCCAGACCGTGCCAGGCGCGGGGTATGTCCTGTGAGGCCGGTGGCGATCTGGGACGGATTGCGACCGGCACTCAGTACTGTGCGGGTGCGCCTCACCGCCTTGTACAGCGGTCTGTTCCTGCTCACGTCGACGATCATGCTGACGGCGGTGAACCTGCTGCTGTCGAACCGGTTGGGGCATCAGGGCGAGGTGATCAATCGGTTGCCCGACGGTGCTGAGCCGAGGCCGACCGCCGGGCCCCTTCCGGACCTGGTGTCCGGTGGGGAGGAGCTGGATCGACTGAGTTCCGCGGTGCTGCGCTACCAGTGGACGGTCACGGGCATCATGATCGTCGCGCTGACGATCGTCTCGGTGGCTGCCGGGTGGTGGCTGGCCGGCCGGCTGCTGCGCCCGCTGCACCACATCACCGCGACCGCGCACCGGCTCTCGTTGTCCAACCTGCACGAGCGGATCGGGCTGACCGGTCCGCGCGATGAGCTCAGGGAGCTGG
The DNA here is from genome assembly GCF_035687465.1 of Kribbella sp. Taxonomy (NCBI): domain Bacteria; kingdom Bacillati; phylum Actinomycetota; class Actinomycetes; order Propionibacteriales; family Kribbellaceae; genus Kribbella; species Kribbella sp. The sequence goes on along the minus strand of NZ_DASRXP010000509.1, from coordinate 3,398 downwards.
GGGACACCTTCGACGCGATGCTGGAACGGCTGGAACGATCGGTGGACAGCCAGAGCCGCTTCATCGCCAACGCCGCCCACGAACTCCGGACGCCGCTGGCCACCCAGCGGGCGGCGATCCAGATCGGGTTGGAGGACCCGATCCCGCAGCATCTGGTCGAAGTACGGGAGAAACTGCTGACGGCCAACCGGCGGACAGAGCGGCTGATCGACTCGCTGCTGGTCCTCGCCCAGGCAGAACACGGCTTGGACAGCGCGGAACCCGTCGCCCTCGATCTCCTCACCCGTCAGGTGGTCCAGGAAGCCGTGACCGACGACGTCAGCATCAGTCTGGACCTCCAGCCGATCACCGTGGTGGGCGATGCGGTGCTGCTGAACAGGCTGCTGACCAACCTTGTCCAGAACGCGGTCCGCTACAACCGGCCGGGCGGAACCGTCCAGGTGAATCTCACCGCGACGGGAACCCTGTCGGTCCGCAACACCGGCCCCGAGGTACCCGCCGAACGGATCGCCGAACTCTTCCAGCCGTTCCGCAGGCTGCAGCCCCGGACCCGGACCGACGACGGCGGCGCCGGCCTCGGCCTGTCCATCGTCGCCTCGATCAGCCAGGCCCACCAGGCCACGGTCACCGCCCAGCCCAACCCCGACGGTGGCCTCGAACTGACCGTCCGCTTTCCGATCTCACCACCGCAGCCCGCGCCGGTTGGCGCCAACCGGCGTTAAGTTGCCGTGCTCATCTTTCTCCCGCCTCGACAAGCTCGACCTCAGGTTGAGGGTCCGTCTTGCGCTGAAGCCGCTTGCGGCGCTGGTGGCGGACGACCTCGACGATCAACGTCACCATGAGGGCTAGACCGATGCCGAGGATCACGCCCTTGAGCGGGTTGTCCTCGAACGCCTTCCCGCCGATGTAGCCGACCAGCGAGCAGTACACGCCCCAGCTGAGCGCCGCGAGTCCCGCGAAGAAGGTGAAGTTCCGTTGCGGATAGCGGACCGCTCCCATCGTCAGCGTGACCGCGGTCCGTCCGCCTGGCACGTACCGGGCGACGACCAGTACGAGACCGCCGCGTTCCTCCAGCGCGTTTTGCGCCCAGGTCGTCATCGCGTGACGCTTGGTCCCCGGTTTGGTCCGGTCGATCAGGCGACCACCCGCGCCGCGGCCGATGAAGTACGAGACGTGATCACCGAGGAATGCGCCCGCTGCGGCGATCGCCATCACGCCGTACAGGTTGGGCTCGCCGGTGGCGGCGAAGACGCCGGCTGTGACGACGAGGGTCTCGCTCGGGATCGCCGGGAAGAATCCGTCCAGGGCCGCGAACCCGAACAGCGCGAGATAGATCCACCACGACGACATCAGTTCTTCGGTGAAGTGCAGGATCGCCTCGCTCACGACGCCACCACGCCGTACCACTGTCCTTCGAGGGTGATCACAGGAAGCCTTCCTGGTTGCGGACTGTCACCCCCGAACCTAGAAAGTCGAGCACCTGTGCACATCGGTCTTAGGACGTCACCCACCCCCTACTTTCGTCAGGTGCTCGGCTGCCTGTGGATAGGCCGTCGGGACGCGGAGGCGGAGTGGATACCATCTGCGGTGTGACGGCCCGTTGTGGGCCGGCCTACCCCGAGGAGTGAACGTGTCGGAAGTCAAGGTCCATCTGATCGGCGTCGAGGGCGAGGCTGAGCGGAGTGTGACCGAGACGACGACGATCGGGGAGCTGTTCGCCGCGATCTTCGGCCAGGACCGCTCCGCCATCGCCGCGCGCGTCAACGGCGAGCAGCGGGACCTCTCCAGGGTGGTCGCCGACGGGGACGAGATCGAGCCGATCAAGGCGGGGTCGGAGGACGGCCGGGCGATCATCCGGCACTCGACCGCGCACGTGCTCGCGCAGGCGGTGCAGGAGCTGTTCCCGGACGCCAAGCTGGGCATCGGGCCGCCGGTCGAGAACGGTTTCTACTACGACTTCGACGTGCAGACCCCGTTCACCCCGGAGGATCTGGGCAAGCTCGAGAAGAAGATGCAGCAGATCATCAAGGAGCGGCAGCGGTTCAGCCGCCGGGTGGTCTCGGACGACGACGCCCGCGCCGAGCTGGCGGCCGAGCCGTACAAGCTCGAGCTGATCGGGATCAAGGGCTCCGCTTCGGCGGACGACGCCGAAGGTGCCTCGGTCGAGGTCGGCGCCGGCGAGCTGACGATCTACGACAACGTCCGGCGTGACGAGAGCGTGGCCTGGAAGGACCTCTGTCGCGGCCCGCATGTGCCCGCGACCGGGTACTTGGCCAACTTCAAGCTGATGCGGACGGCCGCGGCGTACTGGCGGGGGAGCGAGAAGAACCCGCAGCTCCAGCGGATCTACGGCACCGCCTGGGAGTCCCGCGACGAGCTGAAGGCGTACCTGACCCGCCTCGAGGAGGCGGCCAAGCGGGACCACCGCAAGCTCGGCAACGAGCTGGACCTGTTCAGCTTCCCCGACGAGATCGGTTCCGGACTGGCGGTCTTCCACCCCAAGGGCGGCGTGCTGCGCAAGGTGATGGAGGACTACTCCCGGCAGCGGCATGTCGAGGACGGGTACGAGTTCGTCTACACGCCGCACATCACCAAGGCGCAGCTGTTCGAGACCTCGGGCCACCTGGACTGGTACGCCGACGGCATGTACCCGCCCATGCACCTCGACGAGGAGCGTGGCGCGGACGGGCAGATTCGCAAGCAGGGCCAGGACTACTACCTGAAGCCGATGAACTGCCCGATGCACAACCTGATCTTCGCCGCGCGCGGCCGGTCGTACCGGGAGCTGCCGCTGCGGCTGTTCGAGTTCGGCACGGTCTACCGGCTGGAGAAGTCCGGCGTCGTGCACGGCATGACCCGGGCGCGCGGTTTCACCCAGGATGACGCGCACATCTACTGCAGCCGCGAGCAGATGCGCGACGAGCTGCGGAATCTGCTGACGTTCGTGCTCGGCCTGCTCGCCGACTACGGCCTGGACGACTTCTACCTGGAGCTCTCGACCAAGAACCCGGAGAAGTTCGTCGGGTCCGACGAGGTCTGGGAAGAGGCCACCGAGACTCTGCGGGAGGTTGCCGAGGGCTCCGGTCTGGAGCTCGTCCCGGACCCGGGCGGCGCCGCCTTCTACGGGCCGAAGATCTCCGTCCAGGCGCGCGACGCGATCGGCCGGACCTGGCAGATGTCGACGATCCAGCTGGACTTCAACCTGCCGGAGCGGTTCGAGCTCGAGTACACCGCGCCCGACGGTTCGCGGCAGCGGCCGGTGATGATCCACCGGGCGCTCTTCGGCTCGATCGAGCGGTTCGTCGCCGTCCTCACCGAGCACTACGCCGGCGCCTTCCCGCCCTGGCTGTCCCCGGTCCAGGTGATCGGCATCCCAGTCGCGGACGAGTACAACGACT
>NZ_DASRXP010000508.1:0-5264 GCF_035687465.1 Kribbella sp. | reverse complement strand
ATTCCGAACCTGGAAGTTAAGCCCGACAGCGCCGATGGTACTGCGACCGGTAGGTCGTGGGAGAGTAGGACGTCGCCGGACATTCACACTGCTAAGGGCCACCCACACCGGGTGGCCCTTAACATTTGTGCCAGTACTTTTAGTTGCCACAGCCACAGCCACAGCCACAGCCACGGCCGCAGAGGCTGAGAGGTTGCGTGGCGGAGCCCGGGGCTCAGAGGTCGGCGGGCGAGATGCCGACGAGGGCCGCGGCGGCGCAGATGTGCACGGGGGACAGGTCCGTCGGTGCGACCGGGGCCTGGAGGAGAGTTCCTCGTTCGAACGGCGTCAGCGTGATGTCGATGCCGTGGGCGCCGGCGACCAGGCCGCGAACGTAGGTCAGCCACCCCATGGTCGGGATGCCGCGGCGGAAGAGGCCGGCGGCGGTGGCGAGTTCGGTGTCGGCGATGCTGGCCCATTCGGGTTCCCAGATCGTCACGACGGCCCGAAGTACCTGGGCGAAGCGTTCTGACTGGCTGAGGGCCTCGTCGTCGCTCCAGTGCAGAGTCAGTTGGTCCGAGGCTGTGGTGAGGGTGCTGCCCATCGAGAGGTCGAACAGCCAGGGGAGCTCACCGGTGCTCTGGAGATGCAGCCTGGTGGTGCTCGAGCCGTTCGACAGGACCTTGGTGGTCGCCTCGACCATTTCTTCCAGCGGAGTCGTCGCGTCTGCCTCGAGCACGTGGTAGCCCCAGCGCTCGTCCTGGGTCCAGAGATGGACGTCCGGGAAGGCGACCGCCACGGCTGTCAGGGTGCGGCCGACTCGCAGTGCGCGGTGTTCGATGCTCTCGTCGCGGTGCGCCCACTGGGCGCGTAGGAGCCAAGATGCCATCTCACGCCCTCCGATCGACTGCCGGCTGGAGCTGCCCCACGGACGGTACGCCGCTCGGTGATGGGTTGACCAGGTGTGAACGGTTTGAGCGGGCAAGATCCCCAATCCGCGGACACGTCACCGATCCAGTGTGAACGATCCCCAGGTCAAAGCCGACCACTGGGGTCCCCTTTTCGCAGTCTCACGCCCAAAACCCACCACCGCCCGACAGCGGGACTATTCCGCGGGCTCGAGGGTGGGAGTGGTGAGGTCGAGGGTGGGGCGGGGGCCCCGGTAGGAGTCGAGCCAGGCGCGCAACAGCTCTACCCGGGCCGAGTACTCCTCGTTGCCCTTGACCACCGGTGCCTGGTTGTACGCCATCGTGTCCGAGCTGCGGCGCAGCTTCACGTAGAGCCGTGACGATGACAGTGCGTAGCGCTCCATGTCGTCCTGGAGCGCGCCGATTACCGTGATGTTCCGGTCCCGGCCGATCTGCTCGAACAGCGCAACCGCCTCTCGCCGGTGCTGGGAGCCCAGGTTCCGCCCGAGCTCGTCCAGGATCAGCAGCAGCGGCCGGTCGCGTCCACCCGCCAGCGCGGCGGCGCAGACGAGCTTGACCGCCTTCTCGTCCATCTGCGCGGTGTTGCCCTTGACGTTGAACGCCGAGAACGGCCCACCCTCGGACCGCCGCCACTTCGGCGTCACGGTCCACCGCCAGGGCTTGTCGGGCTCCGCCGGCGGGTCGGGCTGGGGGTATTCCAGCTTCGCCCCGTAGCCGCCGTACTGCTGGTCCAGGCGGTCGAACTCGGCCGAGACCAGCTTCAACCGCGACTTAATGCCGTCAGCAAGGGACGACCGGTGAGCGCGCGCGGTGCTCTCCGCCTCGCCGAGCCCCTCGCGGGCGCGTTCGAGGGCGGCGTTGCGTTCGGCGCGCTGACTGGCGATCTGCTGTTGCTGCAGGCTGTCGAAGGTCTCGTGCTGGGCGAGGTGGCTCGCCAGCGTCCGCTGCAACGCCGGAACGAGGCCCACTCGTACTCCGAGGGTCCCGGTGGACCAGCCGTCCGCGCCGTTCAGGATCTCCCAGAGTTCTGACGGGATCTCCTCGCGCGAACGGGCGTTCGGGAAGCACCGGCGTACGACGTCGTCGAGCTGGGTGCAGGCCTGATGGTTCCAGTCGGCGGTCGTACGGCGCTGGGTGTCGTCCGGCAAGCCGAGCAGGAACGTCGAGGCCTCCTCCGCCGAACCGCCCCACGCGGTGGCCCGCGAGACCAGGTCCAGCCCGGTCTGCTCCTCGAGCAGGACCAGCCGCCGTCCGGCGAGGTCGTCGAGGATGCGGTCGTGGTCCCGCCGGGTCGCCTCGAGGTTCTTCAGCCGCTCGTCCCGTACGAGTTGCTGCCCCGCCGCGGCCTCGGCAGCCTCCTTTGCGGCCCGCAACAGAGGAGCCAGCTCGTCCCGGTCGGTCTCATGTCGATCGTTCGCCTCGCGGAGCGCGAGGATCTGCTTCTGTACGTCGGAGGCAGTCCCGAGAGCCTGCGCGGCCGCGGTACGACGCTCGGCTGCCGCCACGCGAGCGCGGGCCTGCTCCAAGGCAGAAAGTGCTGCCGAACGAGCCTCGTCAGCCGCGGAAAGCCGACGGCGGGCCGCTTCGATCCGAGCGGTCCGCCCGGTGATCGCTTCCTCGAACTGCCCGACGGCGACCACACCAGCAGCCTCGTCGATGACCTCCTTCGCGGCACGAGAAGCCAGTGCCACGAAGAACGCATCCAGCTTGAACCGCTTGTCCGCGGACGACGGGCCGGCGCCGAAGGAAGCGCCCGGCCGGTTCGCCAGTACCAGCAAGAACCCTGCATACCCGGCATCGGCCAGAGCCGAGGCAGCAAGCGCAGAGTCGACAGCGTCGACGACCACGGCCTCGCGGTACGGCGCCAGCCGGGGCTCCCACTCAGCCCGGTCCGCCTCCGACAGCTCAGTGATATCCGTCAGTGCACCGCACGCGATGCCCGCGTTCTCCAGCACCTGCTGTTGCGGGGCCGACACGGTCTGACCGCTCTCGGCTTCACGCAACTCAGCCGCCGCGTAGTCAACCGCCATCCGCGCGGCATGATCCAGACCGATGTGCTCCTCGAGCAGGGCGCGAGCCTCGTCCTGCTCGGCCGCGGCCGCAGCCAGATCCCGGCCGTCCGCGGAACGACCGGCGTCAACCAGCCGACGATGCTCCTGGCCGAGCCGTTCGAGCTGCTCCCGCACCGAACGCTGCGCAAGATCCAGCTCCCGGTCGCGGGCGTCCAGCTTGTCCCGCTCCTGCCGGGTCAGCTGGACGTCGCGCAGCAGGTTCTCCTCGCTGCCGAACGCGTCGATCTCGCCGTCCACGGCCTCACGCCGTGCTTCTTGCTCGGCGACACGTTCCGCCACTTGAGCGAGCTCATGCAGGATCTCGCCGTTCCGCGCGTCACCGTCGACCAGGTGCCGCGCACACCGGGCGAGCCAGGAATCCCGGGCCGACGCCAGCGCAGTACGGGCGGCTGCGCGTTGGAGGATGCCGACCTCGACTGTGGCCATCTCCTGTTCCCAGCGCTGCAGGTCGGCCGTCGCCTGCTTGGTCGCCTCGCGCTGGGTGTGCTCGGCGGAGCGGTGGGCCTGCTCCTGCTCGAGCTCGTGGTCGAGCCCGGTCAGGGTCGCGATCGCGTTGAAGATCCGCGCCGGGCCGAGCTCGTTCAGCGGTTCGGCGAGCAGATTGGCCGTCGGCGAGGACCTGACCGAGGTCGAGAGGAACGACACGCACCGGACCTGGCCGCCGTACAGGACGTTGGAGAGCTTGTTCGCGTGGAAGTCGGTGCGGCCGTTCGAGTGCGGGAGCGCAGCCCACAGCGCGTCGGCGCCGGCAGCGCGCTCGGCCTCGGTCGCGCCGTACGGGACGTGCAGGCCGCTCTTCCAGCGCAGATCGAGGTACGACGCTTTGCGGTTGATGCGGATCCACACGGTGATCGCGGCGGCCTCGATCTCGGCTAGCTCCGTGAGATCGGGTTCCGAGAAGACCCCGACGATGTAGCCGCGATCGACGTTCGACCAGTTGCCTTCCTGGCCGGCGGCTTCCGCGGTGAAGAGCAGTTCGGCGGCTCCCGGCGCACCGCTGGTCAGCCGCCACTGGTCGTCGGCGTGCAGCAGTGAGAGCGCGGCGATCCAGGACGACTTGCCGGCGCCGTTCGAGTCGGTCGGGCCCTGGCCGGCGACCGTGACGAGGCCCTGGCCGACCATCGGGATCGGGTGCGTCGACAGGCGGGACAGATCCACCACCTGGACGCCGAGCAGCACCTTCGAGCCGAGGATGTCGAACGGTCCGTCCTCCGGCCGTCCGGCGCCCGATGGTGTGCTCATGCCGCTCCTTCTTCCGAGGTGGTGCCTTTGCGTGCGCGGATGGCTTCCGCGATGGGGCTCGCCGGCGCGGCCGCGAGGATCAGCTGATCCTGCAGGCGTCGCCGGGCGGCCGGGGTGAGTCGTTGCAGTTGCGGACCCGGGATGTAGCTCGGGCCGCCGGAATGGTCGCCGGACAGCTGGATGAGTCCGGCCGCGCGCAGTCGTTGCAGTGCGAGCCGGCGCTCCTCGCTGCTGATCCTGGTGGTGCGTAGTTCGTCGACCGTGGTGGGTCGGGCGGATTTCCAGCTGTCGCCGGTCAGGATTCCTTCGCTGCGGGGGATCGCGACTGAGTGCACCAGGACAAGCACGAGCACAGCGCGGTCGACCGTCGACAGAGGTTGCCAGCCCTGCGCGGTCAACGCTTCCGCGATGTCGTCCGCATAGCCCGCGGTCCAGTGCGTGCCGTCGACCTGCACGAGGGTCCGGCCGATCAGCTTCAGCATCTTCTGCACCTGTCGGCGGAGCGTGACGTCCCGCAGCCCGGCCAGCTGCACCTCGGCCACGGGATGCGCGGAGTACTGCACAGCACTGAAAGCAGCCAGTACTTCGTCCCGCGACCGGTCGCTCAGGTCCTGCAACAGAGGATCGAACAAAGCATGTCGCTCGCTCACAGCTCACCCACCCCGTACTCCGCATCCGTGTCGGCCTCATCCGTAGAGGCGAGGCCGTCGGATGTCACCGGCTGCTGGGAATCTGAGGCGGTGGGGTCTGCCGAGGCGAGTGGTATCGACGAATGGGCGGACGTCGGATGCGCCTCAGAGGGGTCGGGGTTTGGCAAGTGGTCCGCGGGTGGGGTGGTGGGGTGCGGCATTAGGACGGCCGCGGGTGGGTCGGGGAGGATTCGGCAGACCTCGCGGAGGGCGGTGAGGTCGCGGGTGGTCCAGGTAATGGTGCGGGGGCCTAGGCGGACCTTGCCGGACTTCTCGTCCCAGATCAGCCAGCTTGTCGCGTGCAACCGGCGGAGGCTGCCGATGATCAGGGTCAGGTCGCTTGGTTGTTCGGG
>NZ_DASRXP010000507.1:0-3780 GCF_035687465.1 Kribbella sp. | reverse complement strand
GGCCCATTCAGGTTGCCGGCCAACATGATCGGCATCACCGAGCAGTCCACGACCCGCAGCCCGTCGACTCCCCTCACCCGTAGCCGGCCGTCGACGACGTCGTCGTCACTGGGGCCCATCGCGCAGCTTCCCACCGCGTGGTATCCGGTATATCCGCCGTCGAGTGCGGCATCGGCGATTTCGTCGTCGCTTTGCACGTCTGGGCCGGGGAACGTCTCGTGGTCGATCCGATCGGCGATGGGCGACTGAGCGAACATCTCGCGTGTCCTACGGAGCCGGTTTGCGGTGGTGACACGGTCGTGATCCGTGGTGAGGTAATTCGGATCGAGTAGCAGTGGAGCCTCGGGAGCTGCCGACGTGATCGCGATGCTCCCCTCCGACGTCGGGCGCAGCGCGTAGCCAAGACACGACAGCCCGGGCTCGCGCTCGATGGAGACCGGCTCGCCGATCTGGTAGGCCGGGATCGTGAAGGGCCCCAACAACAGCTGCCCGTCCACGCGTTCGGCCTCGGGCGCGGTCTTCAAGAACGCCAACACGTCGAACGTCGGAGTCGCCAGTGAGCCCTTGCGCGTGGCCAGATACCGGGCGGCGGTTTTGGCCTGTCCGACGCCGGTGGACAGCTCTCGGTTGTAGCCCAAGTCCGCGTTCAGCCTGAACTTCAACGCAAAGCAGCGATGCTCCCGCATCCGCCTGCCCACGTTCGAGCGTTCGAGCAGTACCGGAACTCCGGCCGCTTCGAGCACCTCGCGGGGTCCGATACCCGACAGCTGCAACAGTTTCGGACTTCCCATGCTCCCGAGCGCGAGCACGACCTCGCGGTTCGCCCGGAAGTCCGCACGGGCACCGTGAGGCGTCGCCACTTCGATCCCGACGGCCCGGTCGTGCTCGATGATGAGTCGACGGACGTCGGTGTTCGTGACGACCGTGAGGTTCTTCCGCCGCTTCGCCGGCTTCAGGAAGGCATCGGCGGCGCTGACTCGACGTCCCCTTCTGATGGTCGCCGGGGTGTAGCCGATGCGCGGTTCGTCGGATTCGTTGATGTCCTGAACCTCACGAAGGCCGATACCCGTACCGGCACTGACGATCTCGCTGCACAGCAGATCCTGGTCGGGAGCCACCGACACGTGTAGCGGTCCCCCGACACCGCGCGTGGGGGACGGTCCGAATTCGTTGTTCTCGAATGACATGAAGATCGGCAGGATGTCGTTCCAGCCCCAGCCCTTGTTCCCGAGGCGTTCCAACTCGTCGTAGTCAGCCCGGTTGCCGCGGTTGTACACCATGCCGTTGATGGAGCTCGACCCGCCGATCACCTTGCCGCGGGTCCAGAACTCGGGTCGCTGGTTGGGTCCGAACGGTGTGGTGCGGTAACGCCAGACGTACTTCTCGTTCTCCATCAGCAGCCCAGATCCCTTCGGGACGTGGAGCATCGGATGGCGGTCCGGTCCACCGGCCTCGACCAGAAGGACCGAGACGTTCGGGTCGGCCGACAGCCGATTCGCGAGTACACACCCCGCCGATCCGGCGCCGGCGATGATGTAGTCGTAGCTGGTCATCGGTTCCCCGGTTTTCGGCTCGATCTGAAGGACATTACAAATAGCGTCCATACTGTAGCGCCGAAGAATACCCCGCCGCTACGCTTAGATGGCCTAAACGACGCGTGTTGGCTAGCCGAGTTGCTGGGCAAGCGCGCTCTGGTAGAGGCAGATCGCCGCGGCGGCAGCGACGTTGAGGCTCTCGGCGCCGCCCCGCATCGGGATGCGTACGCGGGCGTCAGCGTGACTGGCGACGTCGTGGGACAGACCGTGTGCTTCCGAGCCGAACATCCACGCGGTCGGCGCAGTCAGATCCGCCTCGGGCAAGGGCAATTCGCCGTCGAGCCCAGTAGCCAGAATCGTCAGACCGGCCTGACGAAGCGCTGCCATCAAGGCAGGCAGCTCAGGCGCTTCGAGCACCGGCAGCGCGAAGATGCTGCCCGCCGAAGCACGCAGGCACTTCCCGTTGTAGGGATCGACACTGTCCCCCGCCAACACGACCGCATCGGCGCCCATGGCGTCGGCGATCCGGATGAGCGTCCCGGCATTGCCCGGTTCAGACGTCTCGACGGCGATGAGCACGAGCCGAGGACCTGCTTGGAGCACGTCGGCCAGTTCGACCTCGGGCACCCTGCAGACCGCGACCAGGCCGACTGGGGTGACCGTGTCGGACAAGGCCTTTGCCGCCTTGTCCGTAATGACGTGCAGCGGGACATCCGCCAACAACTCGGCGAACCGGGCGCGAGCGGATTCGGTGACCAGGACGTCTGACACCAAACCGCGCCGCAACGCGGCCTCGACGAGGTTGGGACCCTCGGCGAGAAAGCGTGCGGCGCGGCGTCGTCCTGCGGTGCGATGCAACTTGAGCGCGGCCGCTACGCGGTCCGATCGCTCAGTGAGCGCCTCGGGGCCGATTCCCCGGTCGCTTCGCTCTCCCCCGCAAGCGGGGGGACCCCCAGCCCCGACCGGGCTCAGGCGGCCTCTCCGGATGGGGCATTGACGTCCGCGGGCAGTGCGGCCTTGGCCACCTCCACCAGCGCGCTGAACGCGGCGGGATCGCTGACGGCGATCTCGGCCAGGTTCTTGCGGTCCACCTCGACGGCAGCGGCCTTGAGCCCCTGGATCAGTCGGTTGTAGGTGATGTCATTGGCGCGGGCCGCCGCGTTGATCCGGGTGATCCACAGCTTGCGGAAGTCACCCTTGCGAGCCTTCCGGTCGCGGTAGGCGTAGCTCAGCGAATGCAGCTGCTGCTCTTTGGCTTTCCGGTACAGCCGGGAGCGCTGGCCCCGGTAGCCCTTGGAGGCCTTGAGGATGGTGCGCCGCTTCTTTTGGGCGTTTAGTGCGCGCTTCACGCGTGCCATGAAAGTTCCTATTCTCGTACGGACGGGGAGGGCTGCGGTCAGCCGTTCAGCATCTTGTTCACGCGGGTGGCGTCATTCGGGGCGACGACGGTGCGACCGTCGAGCCGGCGGGTGCGCTTGCTCGCCTTGTGCTCGAGCAGGTGTCGTCGGCCAGCCTTCTCCCGCATGATCTTTCCGGTGCCGGTCTTCCGGAAGCGCTTCGACGCTCCGCTATGGGTCTTGGCCTTGGGCATGTTGTCCTCAGTTCTAAATGTTGGTCAGGTCGTGGGCGGATCTTGAGCCGCCGCGGGCTCCGCTGCGGGCTCGACGGTTGCGCGCTGTGCAGCAGGCGCGTCGGCGTCGTGCGCCGCCTTGGCGCGAGTCTTCGCGCCGCGGTGCGGGGCCAGCACCATCGTCATGTTGCGGCCGTCCTGCTTGGCGGACGTCTCGACGTAGCCGTAGTCGGCGACGTCAGCGCCCAGCCGCTGCAAGAGGCGGTAACCCAGCTCTGGCCGCGACTGCTCGCGTCCGCGGAACATGATCGTCACCTTGACCTTCGACCCTGCTTCGAGGAAGCGGACGACGTGACCCTTCTTGGTCTGGTAGTCGTGGTCGTCGATCTTGGGGCGCAGTTTCTGTTCCTTGACGACGGTCTGCTGCTGGTTCTTGCGAGACTCGCGCTCCTTGAGTGCCGTCTCGTACTTGAACTTGCCGTAGTCCATGATCTTGCAGACCGGCGGCTTAGCGCTGGGAGCAACTTCGACGAGGTCGAGATCGGCATCCGCGGCGACGCGGAGTGCATCTTCGATGCGCACGATGCCTACCTGTTCACCGCCCGGTCCGATCAGGCGGACTTCAGGTACGCGTATGCGCTCGTTGATGCGTGTCTCAGTGCTGATGGGGCCTCC
>NZ_DASRXP010000506.1:0-48694 GCF_035687465.1 Kribbella sp. | reverse complement strand
GATCCCCTTGACCGTCGTCGCCGGCTGGTTCCTCACCCTCTGGTCCATCGGCCCGAACCACCACCGCACCGTCACCACCGTCCGCACGACTCTCCTGTACGCCGGAATCACCACCCTGGTGGCAATCCCGCTCCTGCTCCGCCGGGGCAAAGAAGTCAACCCCACCGTCCTCCCCCGCAACTACCTTCTCGACTGGCTCCTCCTGGAAGCCACAATCCTGCTGACCGGCGCGCTCATCGTCCTGCTCCGCATCCATCTCCCCCTCCGCGGACGAGCTGAGTCCCCCGTAGCGGAGTACGGGTCGCCGGGTTCAGTGGTTGAGGTTGAGGAGGGTGCGGGCCTCGTCGGGGGTCATCGGGGGGCGTTGGGCGAGAGTGGCGAGAGTGGCGGCTCTTTCGACCAGCTCGGCGTTGTGAGTGACGGGCCGGCCCTTGGCGAGGGTGAGAGTGTCCTCCATACCGACCCGGAGGTGGCCGCCCCGGGAGAGGGCGGCGAGTGCCACGGGGAGAGTGGTCCGGCCGACACCGGTGGCTGACCACGAGGTCACTGCGTCGGGGAGACCGTTGACTGCGGCAACCAGTGCGTCCGTAGTACCGGGCATGCCGCCGGGGACGCCCATCACCAGGTCGCAGTGGACCTTGCCGCCGTACGGCAGGCCGAACTTGTCGAGCAGCCGGTGCAGTGCGGCGACGTGGCCGAGATCGAACAGCTCGAACTCGGGGACGATCTCGCGTTCCTGGGTCAGTCGGTAGAGCTCGGTCACGAACGGCCAGGGGTTCATGAAGACGTCATCGCCGAAGTTGACCGTGCCCAGCGTGAGCGAGCAGGAGTCCGGCGCTGCGTCCAGGACCCGGAGCCGGTGCTCGACCCGGTCGGTCACGGCGCCGCCGGTAGACAGCTGCACTATCAGGGCTGTGTTCTCGCGGATCGCGGTCACGGTCTCGGTCAGCCGGCCGAGGTCCAGCGTCGGCCGGTGCTCGGCGTCGCGGATGTGGATGTGGATCATCGCGGCCCCGGCGGACTCGCAGCGCTTGGCGGTCTCCACCAGCTCCTCGAGCGTGGTGGGCAGCGCCGGACAGTCCGCCTTCGCGGTCTCGGCGCCGGTGGGTGCAACGGTGATCAACGTCGACATCATGGAACGAATCGTGCCAGATCCCCACCCGAAACGGGAGATTCCCCCGTCATCACACCTGACAGCCGGATAATTTCCGGCCCCAGCCAGGCGTGGCCGGGTGGTTGGCAGGATGGAGGCATGAGAGCTGTAGTGCAGCGGGTCAGTCGGGCGTCGGTGACGGTCGAGGAGGAGGTCGTCGGGGCGATCGAGGAGCCGGGACTGGTAGTGCTGCTCGGGGTCACGCATGACGACACCGAGGAGAAGGCCGCGGCGCTGGCAGCGAAGATCTGGACGCTGCGGATCCTCCGTGACGAGCGATCGTGTGCCGACGAGCAGGCACCGATCCTCGCGATCAGCCAGTTCACCCTGTACGCCGACACTCGCAAGGGCCGGCGTCCCTCCTGGAACGCCGCCGCCCCCGGTCCCGTTTCGGAACCCTTGTACGACGCGTTCTGCGCCGCCCTGGAAGCGCTCGGAGCCAAGGTGGAACGTGGTCGCTTCGGCGCCACGATGGAAGTTGCCCTGGTCAACGACGGCCCGGTCACGCTGATCCTCGACACCTGACAGGGATCGACCAAAAGACCGAACCCCCGGCCCGGATCTTGGGGATCCGGATCGGGGGTCCGATCGAGTGACCTGCCTGAATCGGTGAGGTTCGACTCAGTTAGGGAGGGTGTGGGCTGGATCAGCCGATCACACCGGCGGCCGAGTGGCCAACGACGACCTTGGTGTTCAGGCTGTAGACATCGATCACCAGGGCGTTCACGGAGATGTAGCGGCTCTGACGCATGACCTGGTTGAAGGTCAGCTTGGCGATACCGGGGATCTCCAGGGTGGTGTTCGGCTTGTTCGGAACGTCGTAGACCTTGTTCCCGACCTTGACCGAGACCACGTTCGAGGACGACGTCACGCCGACCTTGCCGTCCTTGGTCTTCCATGCCGACGCCGAGGACTCGATGGCGCCGATGGACAGGTTGCCGACCTTCACGCCGGCGACGTGCGAGGTGAACTCGACCGCGGCCTTGTCCTTGCTCACGTCACCGTACTTGGTGGTGTAGACCGCACCGACGTACGCGACCTTCGGGATGCTCAGCTCGCCGACGGCGACACGCTCGGTCTTGCCCTGCGTGCCCTGGCAGGTGGCCTGGTACGAGGTCGGACCAGACTTGGCCAGGTTGTTCACGTTCGCCTGGGTGCCGTACGCGTCACCGACGACCATCGCGATGGCCGGGTTGGTGATCTCCGCGCGGACCTTCAGCACGACGACGTCGACGCCCTCGGGGATGTACTGGTTCTTCACGTTCGCGTGCAGCACGATCGCCTGCGCGTAGGAGTAGATGCCCGACGCGGTCTTGTGGGCGCCGACGCGGTTCAGCACGAGGTAGCCGATGCCCGGGACCGCAAGCTTGGTGCCCGGCTTGATGTCCAGCAGACCCGGGACCGCGACGCCACCGACCTTCACGGCCGCGTAGGTGTTGCTGGCGGAGTAGCCCAGCTTGCCGTTCTTGTACCACGACGTGGTCGTGGCCTTCACGCCCGTGATCGACAGCAGCGAGCCGAGCTTGACGTCGGCGGCCGTCGCGGTGCTGGTGACGCCGTTGCCGCGCTTGTCGTTGAACGCGTGCGTGTCGGTCGTCACGCTCTTCGCGAGCGCGACCTTGTTCACGTTCGCGGTGGCCAGGTCGTTCTTCGACTTCCGGCTCGGGTCCGTGGTGCAGCCGATGTGGCTGATGACCTGGGGACCGCTGCCCGCGATGCCGGCCTGGACGTCGGTGCCGAACGAGTAGCCGCTATAGCCAAAAACCGGCGCGGCGGACGCCGAACCCGAGGTCAGCGCGATCGTCGAAGCTACGCCGACAACCGCCGCAACTCCGACGGCAGCGAGCTTCTTGTATCCGATGCGGGGTCTCATGACCCCTCCTCCCTGAGTGATGACGTGACCCGATGTTGCGGGCCAGGACACAGACACAACTCAGGCGGTCGCAGTAGGTAACGAGAAAGGTGCGCTCCGAGATCAAACCGTTACACAAGTCGTCCGGTCGAGAAAATCGAGATCTTGCACTGATGTCCTGGTTGTGCGATTGAGAACACCGACTATCTGACCGGACAACGAAAACCCCTTGTCCTGAAGGCCCGAGGCATCCGCTTGACTGGTCCCATGGGTGACACCTGCGAGATCTGCGGGCGACCGGCCGTCGACAGCTTCAGCCTGCTCTGGCGCTTCGGCGAAAGGCCCGATGACATCGGGGAGGCGCTCCAGTACGTCGGCGAGCGGACGGCCGGGTTCTGCGCGGAGCACGAAGTCGCGGTCAGGGCGCGCCTGAGGGATGACGGCTGGCTGGCCCTTCGGTCCCAGCCTCTGCAGAACCAGAACTTCCTGACCCCGCAGGAGGAACGGGAGCGAGCGGCCCGGGAGAAGCAGGCCGAGTTGGACCGGCAGGAACGCCAGGCCGCCGTGGAGGCAGCGCGGCAGGCCTGGGAGGCGGGCCGGCCGGAACGGGAACGGGAGGACGAGGTCCGGTACCAACGCGCCCTGACGGAGTACAAGCGCCGCTTTGAGCGTGGCCTGACCAAGCGCACCCGGATCGCGGCGGCGCGCCGACTGAGCGAGCACACTGATCAGCGCGATCCGGCTGAGGCGGCTCGGGCGTACGAGTACATCCTGGCCAACCGTCCACCCGAGCAGCGCGACCAGCTCTTCGAACTCGGGACCCGGCTCCGTGTCGTCGGCAGCCTCGAGGCAGCCGAGCAGGTCTTCAGAAAGCTGCGGGACGAGGACCACGGGGACGAGGAGAGTCTGTTCGGGCTGATTCACGTGCTGCGCAAGCTGGATCGTGGTGATGAGGCTGACGCGTTGGTGCGGTGGCACGAGCGTCTGCTGGCGTTGCGGGACCTGCTGGGGCAGGCCGTGATCCGGGCGAAGCAGTACCACGTCGGTGGCCGGGTGGAGAGGATCGCGCCCGCAGTACTGGATCTGCTCGAGCCGGACGAGGAGGCGAGCCGGGCGAGTTGGTCGATGTCGTTGCCGATTGCTCGCGGAATCGGTTATGCCGTGCTCACCGATCGCCGGCTGCTGGTCGTGCAGGACTACGAGTACCTCGACTCCGGCGTACAGCGTGGCCGGGCTGCTGAGCACGCGAGCTTCGCACTGGACAGCGAGCTTGCCCAGCAACAGTTTCCGACGAGATAGGCCGAAGGGCCCGGACGCGCAAGGTCCGAGCCCTTCGGTGTTTCAACGAGCGTCCGACGCAGAAGGCTACGACTGGACGGAGACGGCCACCTCGGCCACCTCGCCGTACTGCGCTACGACCTGGCGGTCGACCGGCTCGGCCTTCGGGGCCAGCGTGCGCAGCGTCCAGGTGCCCGGCGCCGCGAAGAACCGGAAGTGCCCGGTCGCCGAGGTCGGCACCTCGGCCGTGAACTCACCAGTCGAGTCGAGCAGCCGCACGTAGGCGCCGCTGACCGGCTCCTCGCCGCGGAGTACCTGGCCCTGGATCACGGCTTCCTTGTCGATGTCGACGCCCTTGAGGTCCAGGCCGCCCTTCTTCGCTCCGCACATGTCAGGCCTTCCCGGGCTCGTCGCCGAGGGCAACGGGTACGCCGACCAGCGAGCCCCAC
Organism: Kribbella sp.; assembly: GCF_035687465.1. Lineage (NCBI taxonomy): Bacteria > Bacillati > Actinomycetota > Actinomycetes > Propionibacteriales > Kribbellaceae > Kribbella > Kribbella sp. Next base: position 43,962 of record NZ_DASRXP010000506.1, on the reverse strand, counting down.
TCGGTCCACGAACCGTCGTAGTTCTTGACGTTCTCCTGGCCGAGGATCTCGTGCAGCACGAACCAGGTGTGCGCCGAACGCTCACCGATCCGGCAGTACGCGATGGTGTCCTTGCCGAAGTCGACGCCCGCGTCGGCGTACAGGGTCTTCAGCTCGTCGTCGGCACGGAAGGTGCCGTCGTCGTTGGCCGCCTTGCTCCACGGGATGTTCGACGCGGTCGGGATGTGACCCGCGCGCTGCGCCTGCTCCTGCGGCAGGTGGGCCGGGGCCAGCAGCCGGCCGGCGTACTCGTCGGGGCTGCGGACGTCGACCAGGTTCTTCACGCCGATGGCCTCGCCGACCTCGTCGCGGAAGGCGCGGATGGTCAGGTCCGGCGCCTTGGCCTTGTACTCCGTGGCCTCGCGCTTGACCACCTCGTCGGTCAGCTCGCGGCTGTCCAGCTCCCAGCGCTTGCGGCCGCCGTCGAGCAGGCGGACGTCACCGTGCCCGTAGAGCTTGAAGTACCAGTACGCGTAGGCGGCGAACCAGTTGTTGTTGCCGCCGTAGAGGACGACGGTGTCGTCGTTCTTCACGCCGCGCTCGGACAGCAGCGCGGAGAACTGCTCCTGGTTGACGAAGTCGCGCCGTACCTGGTCCTGGAGGTCGTCCTTCCAGTCCAGCTTGATCGCACCGGCGATGTGGCCGGCGTCGTACGCCGAGACGTCTTCGTCGACCTCGATCAGGACGACGTCGGCGTCGTTCTTGTGCTCCTCGACCCAGTCGGCCGAGACGAGAGCGGATTCCCTGCTCATGGTTGCTGCTCCTCAGTTGGTAGTAGCGGTGGTTGGCGTACGAATGCGTTGGATCAGCAAATAGGCCTCGCAACCGAGGCACAGCCCGACGGCCGCGTTCACGAACGCGGCGACCAGGGCGAAACCGGTGGCCACCACGCCGAGCACCTCGGCGCCGGTCAGGTAGCCGATCAGGCCGACGACGGCGAAGACCAGGCCGACCAGCTGGGCGAACCGCGGCGGCGCCGCGTCCTCAAGCTCCTTCGGCGGACCTAGCCTGGGCCGGATCACCCGCTTGAAGAACTGCCCGTACGGCGAGGCCTGGACGCCGAACGCCACCGAGATCGCGAAGACGACGGCCTGGATCGCGAGCGGCCACGGGCTGTTCAGGACCAGGGTCAACGCGAGCACGACCGTGGTCACCACCGCGGCGAACCGGAGTCCGCGCGGGTCGACCTGGGGCTGTGTTGCCGTCGGATTGGACATGACGACTCTCCCGGAAGGAGTTGGAGATCGAGCAGAACCGCCCTCATCAGCGGGAGGCGACGTACTGGGAACCGTGCTCAGCGACCGGTTCCGGAGCGCTCTGGACGCCGCCTGGTCAGTGGGTACGACACAGGGACGAGCGCATGCGGCAGTTGTCCACTGCCCTGCGCTTGGTCAGCCATGTCGTGTACTCCACGCCACCGAGAGTACGGAAGCCACCCACACCCCGCGAGCCTGTGTCCCATTGACCGAGACAACTGATCAGGATGTGGACATTCAGGGGCGGTGCTGCTGGGGTCCGAGGACGACGTTGGTGGCGGCGACCTTGTCGTGCAGGGCCTGCTTCTTGTCGTCCCAGAGGGGCCAGAGGTAGTCCAGCAGGCCGATCAGACTGATGAGGCTGCCGACCAGCGGCACCGCGCCTAACAACGAGAGCCCGGTGACCAGGCCGTAGCGCTTGGCGACCGCGAGCGGAGGCGGCGGTCCGGCGACGTCGCGCAGCCGGACGCTGATGCCGACGATCTTCTTACCTGGGGTCGAACCACTCCTGGTGAGGAAGAAGTACTCGTAGGCGAAGCCGACCACCAAGGCGATCAGGGTCGCGGGAATCATCCACTTGTAGAGCTCCGCCGGCAGCGTGGTGTCGAAGCCGGTCGTCTCCCCCGCGGAGGCGCGGTCGAAGATCTCCCGCTCGTAGTCGATGAACGCGCCGAGGTACTGGTACCAGAAGTAGCCGGTGAGCGGCAGGCTCGCGATCAGCACGATCAACCCGTCCAGGAACCGCGCGCCGACCCGCTTCCACCACCCGGCCAACGGCACACCGTCCGGTGTGGACGGCACCGTCGGCCCGTACCCGAAACCCTGCCCCTGGTACGGCGGAGGGCCCTCTCGCGGGCGCCGGTAGTCCGTCCAGAACCCACCATCCCAGTACCGCTGCTGCATCGGGTCCTGCGGATCGTCGTACCAGCCGGCCGGGAAGCTCATCGCCAAAGCATCACGTACGCGAGGCGCAACCGCCCACCCAGGTCCTGATCCGGCCAGCTCAGTGCACCTGGTGATCGACCGCCGCGCCGATCGCGGCGATGACGTCAGCCTTCCGGGGCTGACCGCTCGCCCGCGTCACGATCTCACCGGTGGCATCCAGCACCAGCACAGTCGGCGTCCGCATGATCCCCAGCCGCCGGACCAACTCGAGGTGGGCCTCGGCATCCAGCTCGAGATGCCGCACCCCTTCGACCATGCCCTCGACCTCGACCAAGATCCGCCGCGTCGCCCGGCACGGTGCACAGAAGGCCGATGAGAACTGCAGCAGCGTCGCCCGCTCCCCGAGCTGCCCGCCGATGTCTTCCGCGGTCAGCCGCTCCGCGTTCGCCCCAGCCGCAGCTGAAGTGGTCTCCTCCTGCACAGCTCCACTCCTGATCGCGCGAGTCCCGCGGAATCGTCCGTCGACCCGGACCTTGAGCACGCTGAGCAGCACGCCCACAGCGACTGCGCAGGCGAGCACGACGATCCCCAGAGTCATGACATCCAGCGTACGTCCGCCCCGCCGGCACTCAAACGCTCGTTCACCCTTCGGACGGAAGGCACAAAGGTGAAATCCGGCTGACCGCTTCCCCTCAATGCGAAGAATTCGGCACCCAGTAGTCGCGTAATTCAACCCACTGAAAGACAAACTTTCTGCTTATCGAGTCGCTACTGTCAGTACAACCCGGCGATTCTTCTGCCGGTTGGCCGCGGACGTATTGGGGACGGCCGGCGCGGTCTCGCCGAAGCCCTTGGTGGTGATCAGGGCGGCCTTGAAACCCTCGGTCCGGATCAGCCAACTGGCGACCGCCTGGGCCCGGCGCTCGGAGAGGCGGAGACCGTACGTCGCGTCGCCGCGATCGTCGGTATGACCCTCGACCCGGATGCGCGCGTTCGGCGAAGCGGCCTTGATCTTCAGTGCGATCGCATGCAGCGCCTTGGCCGCGTCCGGGCGGATCACGGCCTGGTCGGTGTCGAACAACACGTCTCCGGGTGCGACGTACGAGACCTTGCCCTCGCCGGTGAACACGTCGACCTTGTCCTGACCCGGCAGCTTGCGCGACTCCAGCCGGGCCGGGTCCACGTCCACGTCGGGCAGCCGGACCGGCGCGACTTTGACGGTCTCCACCTTGACCCCTTGCTCGCTGCTGCCGGGACGTGCCGCGCCGTTGCGAGCAACGCCACGCCGTACAACGCCCTTGCGGGTAACGGTCGGCAGGACACCGTTGGTCTCGGCCTGACAGATCTGTGGGGAGGTCACTGCGGGCGCGTCCACCCCGGGCACGGTGACAGCGGCGTAGACCTTGTCGGATCCATCCAGGCGGCTCTCGGGAATCGTGACGTCGGGGATCGCGGCCGCCGTGATCCGGATCGCTCCGAGGCAGCCGCCCGGGGCGTCGTACTGGACCACGCAGCCCGCGTCGATCGTCTGGGCGGGGATGGTGAATCCCTCGACGAGAGTCTTCTGGTCGCCGTCCACTACCGGCGCGACCACGACCTCGGGAACGGCGACATCCGGCAGTTCGCGAACAGTACGGCCGGCCGCGGGGACGCACTCCGGATCGGCACTGGGCGTAGCGGTGGGAGTCGGCACCGTGCTCGGAGTTGCCGTCGGCACCGGACTGCTCGAGGTCGCCGAGGATGGAGCGGTAGTCGCCTTTTCACTGTCGGAACAGGAAATCAATGCACCGGCGAGGAGCGTCGCCAGTAAACACCGGCTCACCGCGCGTGACCTTTGCCTCATGCGCTCAGTGTCGCACACGCGGAACATTAGAAAGGCCGCAGGGAAATGTATTCGCAACCTGCGTTGCACGGCGATTAATGTTGTATGAACGATCCCGCAATAGGCAGCGCAGGACTGACTCCGGCCGCTACTTTCATGCTGGCCGTACCGCCGTCGACAAAGACCGCGAACGGTTGTGGGGATACCGGTCGGCAGGAGGCCCGACCGGTTGGCGTCACCCGGTCCTGGGGTGGTCCGGGTGAATTCGACCGCGTTTCGCGGTGGGGGGATCAATGAGTGTGTTTGGTATTCCCATGAGCCGGTTCAGTCTCGGCGACATCTGGGGGTGGCTTTCGAACATCAGCTTTTCCACGGATGACCTGTCGCAGTGGCGATCGCTCGTGCCGCTGGCGCTGGCGGGGATCGTGGTGTGGGCGTTGTGGGTCTACCGCTTCGTGCTGTCCCGGCTGGCCCGGCCGATCGTGAACGACTACACCGCCACCACGTCGGTGGTGGTGCCGTCGTACCACGAGGACCCGGACATCCTGATGCGCTGCCTGGAGAGCTGGCGCGAGCAGGATCCGGACGAGATCCTGATCGTGCTCGACCTCGCGGACACCGAGGCGTACGAGCGGCTGGTCGCGCTGGACGACCCACGGATCCAGGCGATCCTGTTCAAGCACGCGGGCAAGCGGTCCGCGCTCGGGGTCGGGATCCGCGCCGCGACCTCCGACATCCTGGTGATGACCGACTCGGACACCAGCTGGGAACCCGGCCTGCTGAAGGCGGTGCAGCATCCGTTCAAGGACCCGACGGTAGGGGCGGTCAGCACCCAGCAGAACGTGCACGAGCGGACCAGCAGCGTCTGGCGCCGGATCGCGGACTGGCTGGTGAATCTGCGGTACTACGACTACGTCCCCGCGATGGGCCGGGCCGGCGCGGTCGCCTGCGTCTCCGGCCGGACCGGCGCCTACCGCCGCAGCGTGGTGCTGCCGGTACTGGACAACCTCGAGAACGAGTTCTTTCTCGGCCGGCGCTGTGTCTCCGGTGACGACGGCCGGCTGACCTGGCTGGTCCTTGCCTCCGGCTACAAGACCGTGCACCAGTCCTCGGCGAAGGCGCTGTCGATGTTCCCGGCAACGTTCCGGGCCTTCGCCAAGCAGCGGATCCGGTGGAGCCGCAACTCCTACCGCTGCTACCTGACCGCGGTCTGGAAGGGCTGGTTGTGGCGGGTCCCGCTGGTCACCAAGGTCACCGTGCTGCAGATCCTGCTCACGCCGGTGACGATGGGCATCACCATCGGCTACATGATCTTCAGCCGGCTCGACCTGACCTGGCAGAGCATCAGCCTGGCCGCCGCCTGGCTGATGATCGCCCGCGGTATCCGGGGCATCTCGCACCTGCGCAGGCATCCGGCCGAGATCCTGCTGCTGCCGCTCGTCACGCTGACGGTGATCCTGATCGCCTTGCCGATCAAGCTGTACGCGTTCGTGACGATGAACAAGCAGGGCTGGCTGACCCGTTCGGCCGACACCATCGGCGGCGAGGGTCAGGACGCCGCGTCGCTGCGCCGGCCACACACCCAGCCTCAGGTCCAGGCCCACGTCCAGCCCCAGCTCCAGCCGCAACCGCGGGCGCAGCACCTTCGGACGCCGGACCGGCAGTCGGAGACAGTCTCGTGAGCACTCGCAGGATCGCTCGCAAAGTCGTCGCCGTGGCCGTGCTCGGTGTGTCCGGCCTCGCGTTGATGCAGTCCGCCGCCTCGGGGACCCCAGCCGCCTCTCCTTCACCGACGCCCAAACCGAGCGCCGCGAAGCCCGGCGCGACCACGCCGAAACCAGCCACGCCGACGCCAGAGCCGCCGGACGCGACGCAACCGGCGGTGCCAGGATCCACACCTGCTCCCGAGGACAAGGCGATCGACCGGCTGCCGTATCCCGGTGACCCGGAGGCCGAGGCCGCCTATGTCGCGGACGAGGACCGCCGCCTGGTCGAGGTCCGGACGGTCGACTCGCTGGCGCGGTGGAGCAAGACCTCGCTGAACTCGCCGTACCGGATCGCCACCGGGTCGGCGTACACGCTGGTGCTGACGCCGCGGCGGGAGGTGTACACGGTCAAGGACCTGCTCGGGCTGGCGCCGCAGACGTTCATCCGGCAGCCGGACGGCGGGTACCTGCTGTCCGAGCACATCGTGGTCCAGTCCGGCGCGACGCTGAACCTGTCGTCCTCGGGTGGCCTCCGGCTTCGGCTGGCCAGCGATCCCGACGGCTTCATCTCGATCGTGAACTACGGCGGCACGCTGAACGTGCAGGGCGCCCAGGGCAAGCCGGTCAAGATCACCAGCTGGAACCGCGACACCAACAGTCCGGACACGCTGACCAACGACGGCCGCGCGTACGTCCGCTCACTCGGTGGCACAGTGCGTTTCCGGTACACCGAACTCTCGGACCTGGGGTTCTGGAGCGGCCGCACCGGCGGGTTGTCCCTGACCGGCACGGACCGGCCGAACAGCGGTGAGCTCGACGAACTCGGTGAGACGATGCGCGTCGGTAAGCGGGCCACGCAGGAACGGAAGGCCGAAGAGGCAGCGGAGGCGAAGAAGCCGACCGGGGTGTCGCTGGGCGGCGCCGGCAAGTCCACCCTCAGCCAGATCCTGCCGGCCGGAGCCCTGCCGTTGCCCGAGGTGAGCATCGCCGATCCGGAGTACAGCTACGTCTCCGCGCTGATTCAGAACACGGTGATCAAGCGGGACGCCTTCGGCCTGTTCGCGGCGAGCGCCAACGGTCTCGACATCCGCGACAGCAGCTTCGACGACAACCTCGTCGACGGGCTGGTGATGCACCGCTACGTCACCAACGCGGTGGTGGACTCCAGTACCGCGAACGGCAACGCGGGCGACGGCATCGTGTTGTCCAGGGCAACGACAGGCATCGTCCTGTCGGAGATCGAGGCCAAGGACAACCACCGCAACGGACTCACCATGTCCGGCCTGCCCCTGGCGGACGGCCCGAGCGCGACCGGCTCGAGCCTGACCAGCTACGGCAACAACACCGTGTCGAACAGCAAGCTCGTGAACAACGCCCGGTACGGCGTCGAGGTGATCGGCGGCACCAACGTCGGTGTCAACGCGAACGACTTCCAGGGCAACGACATGGGCATCGTGGTACGAGGTGGCGCCGCCGATGTCTCCGTGGTCGGCAACCGGGTCACCGAACCCGGACGGCAGGGCATCGCGGTTCGTGACGGCGTGCACACGTCCACGGTCTCGGGGAACATCGTCACCGGTGGCACCACCAGCGTCTACGTCCGGGACTCGGCCGCCAATGTGGAGCGCAACACGCTCTCCGACGCCGACTCGCACGCGGTTTCGCTGGTCGGCAGTGTGAGCGAGGCCAAGGTCAGCGAGAACACCATCAGCGGCCGCGGTCCGAGTGCCATCGACACCAAGCGGGCCGCGGACGTGAACATGCGGCGGTGGGACAACGACGACGGTCACTGGCACGACACCACTCCGTTCGTGGTCACGTTGAAGCGGTTCCTGCAGCCGTTGACCGCGATGTGGCTGCTGCTGGCCGCGCTGCTGGTCTTCACCGCGGCACGCGGTAGCCGGAGGATCCGGCGGATCGTCCACCCTTACGCTGACAAAGCACCGGTCAGCGATGGTGCGCCGGTGCCTGCGACAGCCGTTCCTGTGTCAGCCGATCCCCAGGGAGCCCGATGACAAGGCGTGAGTTGATCATCGCCGGGGCGTCCGCTGTCGCGGTGCTGCTGGTCGGGGGCGGAGTGGTCGCGCTGGCGTGGCCGGATTCGTCTCCTTCGACCAACACCTCCGCGGATCCCTCGATCCCGACGGTGCCGCCGGCGCCCACCATTCCCACCATCACGGACAGTTCCCCGGAGCCGTCCAGCTCGGACTCCCCAACGGACTCACCTTCTGAGGACGAAGAGGGCGATTCCAAGAAGAAGCCTGAAGACGCGCCGCTCCTAGCGAACGCGCCGGCACCGGGCCAGGGTCAGCTGCCGAACTCGTCAGCCGTCAACTGCCCGGGTGCCAGTGCTGAGGTGTCCGATGCCAACGGTTTGAGCGAGGCGCTCAAGGACGCGAAGCCTGGTAGCAGCATCGCCCTGGCCGACGGCCGGTACGCCGGGAAGTTCGTGGCCGAGGTCTCCGGTACCGCGGAGCAGCCGATCTACCTTTGCGGCGGCGCGGGCGCAGTACTGGATGGAGAGAACGTGCGGGGTGGCTACGTCCTGCACCTGAAGAAAGCGAAGTACTGGCGACTCGTCGGGTTCACCGTGACGAACGGCCAGAAGGGCGTGATGGCGGACACCACCGTCGGCTCGGTGATCCAGGGGCTGACCGTGCACGACGTCGGCGACGAGGCGATCCACCTGCGCTCCAACAGCACGGACAACGTCGTCCTGCAGAACACCATCAGCAAGACGGGCCTGCGCCGGGACAAGTTCGGCGAGGGCGTCTACATCGGTACTGCGGTCAGCAACTGGTGCACCACGAACGACTGCAAGCCGGACCGCAGCGACCGCAACGTGGTCAAGGGCAACAAGATCTCGCAGACCACGTCCGAGGCGGTCGACATCAAGGAAGGCACCACCGGGGGTGTGCTGGAGGGAAACACCTTCGACGGTTCGGCGCTGAAAGGCGCGGACTCCTGGGTGGATGTCAAGGGCAACAACTGGTTGATCAAGGGCAACACCGGCACGAAATCGACCTTGGACGGCTTCCAGACCCATCAGATCCTGAAGGGCTGGGGCGACCACAACCTGTTCACCGGCAACGTCGCGGACGTCGACGGACCCGGACTCGGCTTCGCACTGCGCCCGGCCGAGGCGAACACAGTTGCCTGCGACAACAAGGCCGAGCGCGCCGCCCAAGGTCTGAGCAACGTCCCCTGTCACTGAAAGTTTCCAGCTTTTCCTTCACCTGAACTCATTTGGGGGGTTCTCCATGTCCGAAAAACCACGTCTCACCGTTCTCGGCACCGGGTATCTCGGTGCCACCCACGCGATCTGCATGGCCGTTCTCGGCTACGAAGTCCTGGGGATCGACACCGACGAGGCCAAGGTTGCCGCGCTCGCTGACGGCCGCGTTCCCTTCTACGAACCCGGCTTGCCCGAGATGCTGCGGAAGGCGCTCGACTCGGGGCGGCTCCGCTTCAGCACCGACATCGCGGAGGCCGCCGCCTTCGGTGACATCCACTTCGTCTGCGTCGGAACGCCCCAGGCCAAGGGATCACCCGCCGCCGATCTCACGTACGTCGACCAGGTGGTCTCGACGCTCGCGGTTCACTTGACCCGGCGTTGCCTGGTGGTCGGCAAGTCCACAGTCCCTGTCGGTACTGCGGATCGCCTGACCGAGATGCTCCACACGCTGTCGCCGGCCGGCACCGAGGTCGAGCTGGCGTGGAATCCCGAGTTCCTGCGCGAAGGATTCGCCGTCGAGGACACCATGCGTCCGGACCGGCTGGTCTTCGGGGTCTCGTCACCGTGGGCGCTCTCGCAGCTGGAGTCGGCCTTCGCTCCGTTGCTGGAGGCATCCGTTCCGGTGGTGGTGACGGATCTGCCGACGGCCGAGCTGGTCAAGGTAGCCGCGAACTCCTTCCTGGCAACGAAGATCTCCTTCATCAACGCGATGGCCGAGGTTTGCGAGAGCACCGGGGCCGACGTACAGCAACTGGCCGAGTCGCTGTCCTACGACCCGCGGATCGGCGGGCGGTTCCTGCGGCCGGGGCTCGGATTCGGTGGCGGGTGTCTGCCAAAGGACATCCGGGCATTCATCCACCGGGCGGAGGAGCTCGGGGTCGGGCAGGCGGTGTCGTTCCTGCGTGAGGTGGACGCGATCAACCAGCGGCGCCGGCAGCGGACGGTCGACCTGATCCGTTCGCAGGCGGGTGGGTCGCTGGCCGGCGTGACTGTTTGCGCACTGGGCGCCGCCTTCAAGCCGGACTCGGACGACATCCGGGACGCTCCGGCGCTGGATGTCGCCCGGCTCCTCGTGGCGGAAGGCGCGATCGTGCGCGTCTACGACCCGCAGGCGATGGAGAACGCCCGGCGCGCCTACCCCGACCTGCACTACGCGCCCAGCGTCGCCGAGGCGGCCGAGGGAGCCCACGTCGTCGCTCTCCTGACCGAGTGGGACCAGTTCCGCGAGCTCGACCCGAACTGGCTGGGCGAGATCGTCGCGGTCCGGGCGATCGTCGACGGCCGCCATGCCCTCGACCCGACCACCTGGCGCACCGCTGCCTGGGACTACCGGGCACTGGGCCGCGCCGCCTGAGACCCCCACTTTGTGCACGGCCTGGCCGGCCCCCCACCACACCCGGCCACCCGTGCACAAAGTGGGCCTAGGCCGTAGGTCAGTCGGCCGGGCGGTTACGGAGGCGTTTCGTCTCGCCGCGGCGCTTCTTCTCGTCGAGGCGGCGCCGTACGGCGTTCTTGCTGGGCCGGGTAGGGCGTCTTTGCCGGGGTGGTGCCGCGATCCCCTCCCGGATCAACGCCGCCAGCCGGGTCCGTGCCGCCTCGCGGTTGCGCCACTGTGAACGGTGCTCGGAGGCCGTCACGGTCAGTACCCCGTCCACCAGACGCGAGCTCAGCCGCTCGAGGGCACGGGCTTTCAGTACTTCGTTCAGCGCGGTGGTCGCCGCCAGATCGAAGCTGAGCTCGACCCGGCTGTCGGTGGTGTTCACGGACTGCCCGCCGGGCCCGCTGGACCGCGAAAACCGCCAGCCAAGCTCTGCTTCCGGAATCACCACTCCGGCCCGCACCATCAGCCCACTGTCCATGACCCCATTCAATCCGATCCCGCGGCCACCCGCGCTGCCCCTTCCCGGTGGTTACGCTGCTGGCGTGCAGGAACCAACGGGGAAAGTTGATCGGGAGGAATTGCCCGAGCTGCAGGACATCAAGGTGCGCGGGCGGTCGCTACGGACCTGGGTCATCAGCGCGGGTGTCGTGCTGCTCGTGATCTCGGCCGCGTTCGGCGGGCTGGAGAAGGCGGCCGACGAGACTCCACAGGTCGGGGCGGGTACGGCGATCGACGCCGGGCAGTTCGAGGTGACGATCGAGCGGGTGGTGGTCGTGACGGATCTGAAGCCACTGTTCACTCCGGACGACGGTGGCGTCCTGCTCGCCGTGGTGACCACGATGAAGCTGACCGATGACACCGGCGTCACCCCGCCGAGAGACCTGATCCGGCTGATCGACGTACCGGGGGTGAAGGCGACCGAGGCAGCGCTCGGGACGACCAACCAGCGTGACCAGACCCCGAATCCGGTACTGACGCCCGATCGGGGCGAGATCGTCGCCTACGTCTGGAAGCTGCCCAAGGCCACGGATCTCCCCAAGGAGGTCAAGCTGACCGTGCAGGGCTACAAGCACGTGGACGAGTCGGTGCTGGACCACTACGAGAAGTGGAACACGGACAAGATCGCCGCGGAGAGCACTGTCACGGTCAAGGACAACACGAAATGACCGCCCGCAAACTGGTGAACGTCGTCCTGGTCGCCGTGGTGCTCGTCGCGATCGTCGGCCTCTACCGGCTGACGCCGACGCGGAAGGACATCCAGCAGCCGGTCGCGGTCAAGGGCGTCATCGGCAAGCCCGTGAAGACTCCGCGGTTCGAGCTGACCGTCGAGGGAGTACAGCTCAGCAAGAAGTTGCGGGTGCCGCGGACCACGCCCGATCGCGACACCCTGAGCGATTTCGTCGTGGTCAGCGCGGTCGTCAAGGCGACCCGCGAACCGATCCACCTGCAGAAGGTGGAGATCCGGACCTCCGACGGCATCACCTATCTCGGGGCCAACCGCAGCGGCCTGAAGCAGGTGGATCTGACCGGGTTCGAGTTCGCGCCGGACATCCCTGCCCGTGGGTCCTTCGTGGTCGAGATGCCGGCCGATCAGTTGCCCGGGGCAATTTTGCTGGTGACGGAGAGGTCGATCTTCACCGCCTTGGAGCCGCAGGCAACGGTCCCGCTCGGGGTCGAGAAGGACCAGTTGGATGCCCTGCGCAAGGACGTGGCGATCTTCACGACCGCGAGTGACCTGTGATCGGCGCGCGCCGGGCCAAGCGCGGCTGGTTCCGGAGGAACTCCATTGCCCTGGCCACCCTGGTGATCACCATCCCGCTGGCGGGCTGGTGGACCACTCGGAGCGACTACAAGTCCTGGTACGACGGCGAACCCCGTGACCCCGTGATCGTCGCCGCAGCCGGTACGGCGTACGCGGACGCCACCTGGTACGCCGCGAGCGTCGAGGTGGATCCCGATCCCAAGCCGAAGTCCCAGCCCGAAACCCTGCCGCCGGGGACGACCCGTGTCCGCGTGTACCTCCGGCTCCAGGTGGACGACCTGGCCAAGGTGGAATCGCTGGGAGGCTGCCTCGTCCACGTCCGGGCGCCGGACGGGCGGATCTGGGACGAGTCGATCCTCGAGGACGATTTCCAGGACCGGCCGACCGGTTGCACCGGCGGCTACGACGACAAGCTCCAGACCTGGCGGGATCCCCGGATCGCGCCGTACTACCTCAAGCCGCAGGCGAAGAAGCCCTTCGAGACGGTCGCGGTCTTCGTCGTACCGACCGGCGTCGCGGCCACCGTCCAGCCGACCATCACCTGGGCTACGAGACTGCCTCAGTATCTGGCATTCCCGAGGTAGCCGCGGTCAGGTCGGTGACGCCCTTGTCCTCCCCTTCGTCCGGTGGCGCCTGTACTGCGCGCGTCCGGGTCCGCAGGTAGCCCGCGAGACCACCGATCATCCGGTCGTACGCCGCCGCCAGCAGGCTCACCTGGAGCATGATCTTCAGGCCGTTCGTGACCAGGTCCAGCGGCTCGTCGATCACCTGCCAGAACTGCAGCGAATGCGGCCCGAGCACGTAGTCGCGCAGTACGATCCACACTTCGCTGGCCAGGTAGGTCACCACCGCCCAGGCCAGGAAGTAGCCGAGCAGCGGGCGGAGGCCGGACCGCACGACGAGGCGGAAGGCGTCCATCACCGGCCGCCAGCGGTCCCGCCAGTCGGACACCATCGAGTTGCCGGCCACCCGGACGAGCCGCGGCGTCCGCTCCCAGCGACGGGTGATCCGGTCGAACCGCCAGCGCGGCTGGACCTTGTCCGCCTTGTGCACGGCCCGCCCGTAGATCACCGCGGTCATCGTGATCCACATCAGCGGCAGCACGGCCGCGGTCCACAGATCACCGATGCCGGCGGCAAGGAACCCGGTGACGTCGTCCCAGATCTCGCGGACCTGCGCCACACCGAGCACGTGGTCCAGCAGCCAGATGTAGCCGTCGTGGACCCAGACCCACGCCTGGCGCTCCTGCAGCCAGCCCTTCGGCGAGGGCAGGTAGGAGGTCGCCTGGTAGGCGACCACGAAGAGCCACAGGGCTTCCAGGTAGGTCACGAAGAGCCGCCGCACCGGCCCGCCTGCGGAACCCTTCCGCTTCTTGAAGATCAACCGCAGCAGGTACGCCGTGACGCCGAGGCCGATGAACAACCACGTCGAGAGCGACTGGAGTCCCGCCGAGGCCGCAGCGACTGTGCCTCCGGTGAGCACGGTGGCGCCGATCTCGTTGACCCTGTGGACGGCCAGGTCGTACTCGTAGGAGTACGCCTCCGCCTGGAGGAACTTGTAGGCCGCGTAGAACGCCAGGAACGGCAGTAGGGCGGTGGCGACTGCGTCGATCGGGCGGTGTTCTTTGCCCGGCTCCACCCCGTCGGGGGCCAGTACGCCCTCGGCGACTGCCCGGCGGTGGAACGGCAGCTCGCTCCGCAGCACGAGGAACATCGTGACGTACATGGCCAGGGAGATGACTACCAGCAGCGCGAGGACCGCGATGCCGGCCGCCGCCACCTTCGCGCCCGCCTGGACTGCGATCCACTGGGCCCCGCGGTGGGCCAGCTCGGCGATCAGGAAAACGGCGAGCAGGCGCGGCCAGGCCCGGCCGAACAACGCCCCCGCACGACCCACCGTAGTGAGCAAGGTCCCCGAATCCTGTGCCACAAGCGCTGAATCTACCCCCGGACAGGCGCACTACCGCTGGTCCAGCGCGCGGTGTTCCGGGGGCGTGCCGCGGCGGTCAGCCGCTGCTGTCAACCGCTGGTGTCAGCCGCCGGCGAAGGGAGGGAGGGCGTCTACCTGGGCGCCGTCGCTGAGCGGGGCGGTGAGGTCGACGCGCTCGCCGTCCAGCAGGAACGAGCAGATGCCGAGGACCCGGCCCAGCTCAGGGCGACCGACGGAGACGGTGTCGACCAACTCCTTGACCGAGTCGGCCTGCGCGGTCGCGGTGGACTCACCCGCCGCGGCGCGCGCGGCGGCGAAGTACCGGATGGTTACTTCCGCCATATGGGAGATGCCTCACCTTTCGATTAAGTCTTGGAGTATTATGTCAGCTTGCTGTTGCAAACCAGTGTCTCGGGCCCCCGGCAATGACGCCGCTGGGGCCTGACGTGCTTCAGGACCGGATCACTCCTGGGAGATCCGACTAGCCGCACAAGGAGACAGCGTGAGTACGTTGCTGCTGCTGACGAACGCGCTGCAGGCCTCTACAGAGGTCCTGCCGTCGCTTGCCCTGCTGCCCCACCAGATCCGGATCCTGCCCGCCGAGGTTGCCGCGCTTGTCGACGCGCCCGATGCCGACGCGGTGCTGCTGGACGCCCGACGGGACCTGGTCTCGGTCCGCGGGGTGTCCCGGCTGATCCGCACCACCGGCGTCGACGTCCCGCTGATCCTGGTGGTCACCGAGGGCGGACTGACCGCGGTGAACGCGGACTGGGGCGCGGACGATGTACTGCTCGACACGGCCGGCCCGGCTGAGATCGAGGCCCGGCTCCGGCTGGTGATCGGCCGTCTCGCGGCCGCCCGGAACGAGGACCCCGACACCACGCTGATCCGCAGCGGTGACGTGGTGATCGACGAAGCCTCGTACACGGCGAAGCTGAACGGACGGGCGCTCGACCTCACCTATAAGGAGTTCGAGCTGTTCAAGTTCCTCGCACAGCACCCCGGCCGCGTGTTCACGCGCGAGCAGTTGCTGCAGGAGGTCTGGGGCTACGACTACTTCGGCGGCACCCGGACGGTGGACGTCCATGTCAGGCGCCTGCGGGCCAAGCTCGGCCCGGAGCACGAGTCCCTGATCGGCACCGTCCGCAACGTCGGCTACCGCTTCGTCATCCCGCCCAGCACCCAACGCGAAACCGCCGACGTCACCGTCTGACCGCCCCCGAGACCAGCAGACCTGCCACCCTGGCGGGGCGGTGGATCACGTGACTCAGCCGGAGGTGCGAGGACCGGCCTAGGCCGGAATCCGGCCTTGGACCAGACCGCGTTCTTCCTGCTACCTTGCGTATTCGGTCTTTTCACGGAAGGTGACCGATGGCGCACGCTCCGACTTCGCACCGTCGCGGTGCCCGTGCTTCGCACCGCAGCGATCGCTCCGACGGACCGATCCAAATAACCACCTGGCTCGGCCTGACCTTCGCCCTACTCCTTGGCCTGGTCCTGGTCAGCCGCGACCACGTCGGCGTCCACGCCGCCGGGGTCACCCTGCTGATCATGCTCGTGCCGCTCACGGTCGCCGTGTACGGCAGCGCCCTCCGCCGGGGGCTCGGCTCAGGCCGGGCAGCCATCTCGACAGCGATCGCGCTGACCGTCGTCGTCCTCAAGTTCCTGATCTGAACCCCGCCGGCACGCGGGTTGTCCGCGAGGGAACAACCCGGGCGCGCGGCGTACCGCAGTACGGGTCAGGAACCGGTGCTGATCCGGTCCGTCGGACCAGGGGTGTACGGGTCGTGCGCTGCCAGGTACTTGGCGAAGGCATCGATGTCGAGACCGCCGAAGAACTTGTCCGTCCCGGTGGTGAAGGCCGGGAAGCCGTCACCGCCGTCGGCGAGGAAGTTGTTCGTGACGACCCGGTACGACGTACCGTCCACCAGCGGCTGACCCGCGATCTTGATGGAGCCTGCCACCACCTTCGACCCCGCGGCGGCCGCCGGGTTCCAGGTGTAGGTGATCCCCGCGACCTGGAGCACCTTGAACTTCGGTGCCTCCGGCCCGTTCAGCCCGGAGAACTGCTGCTCCAGCAGGGCCTTGATCTGGGTACCGGTCAGGTCCAGCGACACCATGAAGTTGTTGAACGGCTGCACGGTGAACGCCTGGCCGAAGGTGACCGCCCCGCCGGTCGAGGCCAGATCAGCCCGGATCCCGCCCGGATTCATGAACGCCGCCACCGGGGTCTTCCCGTTGGTCACCGTGGTCGTGTCCGCGAGCTGGGCGTCGGCGATCAGGTTGCCCAGCGGCGACTCCAGTGAGTCGTCCGTCGTCCGCGGCACCGTCGGCGTGGTGATGTGACCGATCACCTTGCTCTCGATCGGGGCCACCAGGGTCTGGTACTTGCCGATCAGCTTGGTCAGCTGCTCGTCCTTCGGCACGTCCTGGGTGACGATCCGGTTGTTCGCGAGCGTGTTCAACCGGTCCACGTCGTGGGTGGTGTTGTTGATGCTCAACCGCACCTCGGTGACGAGCTTGCCGAAGGAGGCCGCGCTGGTGACGAGCCGCGGCTTGCCGGCCGGGTCGTTGATCGAGCAGTTGTACGCCGTGTGGGTGTGGCCCGAGATGATCGCGTCGATCGCGGGGTCGAGGTTCTTGGCGATGTCGGTGACCGGTCCGGAGATGCCCGGGCAGCTGTTGTACGCCTTCGGGTCGACCGGGAAACCGCCCTCGTGCAGCAGCACCACGATCGACTCGATGCCCTGCTTCTTCAGCTTCGGCACCAGCTTGTTCGCCGTCTCCACCTCGTCGGTGAAGCTCAGCCCGGCGACCCCGGCCTTGGTCACGATGTTCGGGGTGTCCTCGAGCGTCATACCGATGAAGGCGACCTTCTGACCGTTCTTGAACTTCTTCACCGTGTACGGGTCGAACAGCGTCTTCTGGGTGTTCTCGTAGAAGACGTTCGCCGACAGGTAGTCGAAGTCGGCGCCCTTGAACTTGTTCTTCTTGTCCGGGCAGGAGTTCTGGTTGTTCTGCCCGTCGCCGTCGTTCAGGCAGCCGCCGTTCTGCATCCGGAGCAGCTCGTGCCAGCCCTCGTCGAACTCGTGGTTGCCGACCGACGCGGCATCCAGGCCCATCTCGTTCATCGCCTCGATGGTGGGCTCGTCGTGGAACGCGGCGGACAGCAGCGGCGAGGCCCCGATCAGGTCGCCCGCCGCCACAGTGGCGGTCTCCTGGCCCTGTGCCTTGGCGGACGCTCGCAGTTGCTCGAGATGAGTCGCGAGGTACTCCGCGCCGCCGGCAGGCGTGCCGTTCACGTTGCCGCTCGAGCTGGTCGCGCTGTTCGGCAGCAGGTTGCCGTGGAAGTCGTTGATCGCGAGCAGCTGGATCTGGGTGTGCGTCGGCTTCGGTTTCGGCGACGCCGCCTGGGTCACGGTTCCCCCCGTGGCCAAGCCGAGCACCACAGCGGCCCCGGCGGCCAGCAGGCCAACGGCCCGCGGTCCCCTGAACCACGCTTTGTCTCGTCCTGTGAAGGCCATTTCTTTCTCCGTCTTCGATGGTCCGCCGCGCTCCTCGTTGGACGCGACCCGCGAAAATTACCCCGACATTGCCTGCCTCTCCAAGGACCTGAGCATGAACTTCTCCTGCACCCACCTACCGTTAGGGCGTGACCCTCGAAGCAGTGCCCTCACCGTTGCCCTCGGCCACGGCCGCCGCCGTCACCGAACTCGCTCGCTCGGCCGCTCAGAGCGACGGCGTGAACCCGCTGTCGGAGCACACCCTGCTCCACCTCGACGGCGAACACCCCGGCGACGTCCACGTCCTCGCGTACGCCGGTGAGCCCGGCACGCTAGAGGTCTCCGGCATCCAGAGCGCCGGCAATCTGATCGGCTACGCCGCCCTGGGACCGGATGGCTCGGCTGAGCTGGTCGTATCCCCCGCAGCCCGCCGCCACGGAACCGGTACTGCGCTACTCCGGATGCTGATGGACCACGGCGGCTCGCGGCTCCGGGTGTGGGCGCATGGACGGCTACCGGGCACTGACGAACTCGCGGCACGACTCGGGCTCGAGGTAGCACGCGAGCTGTACTTCCTCCGCCGGGAATCCGCCCCCCTCCCGTCGGAACCAGCCTGGCCGGACGGAATCGAAGTACGGACATTTGTGCCAGGCCAGGACGAGGCCGCTTGGCTCGAGGTGAACGCGCGCGCCTTCGCCCATCACCCGGAGCAGGGCAGTTGGGATGCCGCGGACCTGGCAGACAGACTCGAGCAGCCTTGGTTCGATCCGGCCGGCTTCTTCCTGGCAGTGGACAGCTCAGGCAAGCTCGCCGGCTTCCACTGGACCAAGGTTGAGGACGGCGTAGGCGAGGTCTACGTGGTCGGCGTCGACCCATCCCACCAAGGGTCCGGCCTGGGCAAGGCCCTGACCCTCCACGGCATCCGCCACCTCCAGGACGACCGAGGAGTCCCAGCAGTCGTCCTGTACGTCGACGGCACCAACACCGCAGCCAGATCCCTCTACACCAAGCTCGGCTTCACCACAGCCGCCCTAGACGTCCAATTCGCCCCCACAGGCACCGTCTGACCCGCCCTGATTTCGGCCAGCCGGCCCATGTAACGCCGCCTCCCAGAACCCTGCGACCGGTGTCACACAGAAATCATCCGCTCACATCGCGTCATAAATCCCCCACTCCCACGTCCCACCAATAACCAGGAGCCGTCCGAGCCTCTCACCCCCCAGCCGGGCGGCTCCTGGCCCCCAACCGACTTATCCACAGGCACCCCGTCACACCCCGCAGCGAGCCCCTTCACCCAGTTACGATCGAGGCCAACTACGGAGGGCTGACACTCGTGACGTACCGCAACAGGCTGACGATCCTTACCCTTGCCTGCCTGACCACCACCCTCCTCGCCGCATGCAGCTCAACCAGCCCCGAGGCCGGCCGCCCCAACACCGCCCCGCCCACGACGGCCCCCACCGCGGTCCCTACATCCACCACTCCCCCCAATTCATCGACCCCGCCGTCCGTGGCGCCAGATCGTCCGTCTACGGCCAATGGACTGACCCTCGCAGCGGCGGAGGTCTTCGTGAGGTACTACAGCGACCTCATGAACTACGCATCCAGCAGCGGCGACGGAGCTGCGATGCTCAGGGCGAGCGACGCTGGCTGCGAGAACTGCAAGGCCTACGCAGACTTCGTCAAAATATCCAACGCAGCGAATGGCCTCCTGACAGGCGACTATCGCGAGCACATTACGGATGTCTCCGAACTTGTCCGGGGCCAGAGCGGCAAGGTCGGTGGCTCCGCGAGCGTCAAAGTCGGGGCTTACATCAGCCGCGAGACGCCCTCGGCCACGCCGATCGTGAGCGAGGCGACGAACTACAAACGCGAGTTCGCTTTGTCACCGCAGGGTGGTAACTGGGTGATGTATGAAATGAAACTTGTAGAACAATGACTAGCGCCAAGCGTCTCATTGGAATGCTTTCATTGATTGGTACGGCACCCTGCCTGGCAACCGGTCCAGTAGCCGCGAGCGCGCAGGCACCAACCGTCTGGCACACCTCAGCAGCAGGCACTAATAGCCAAGAGGTAGGTCCAACCGCTCCGCCGCCGACTAAGGCGAAGAAAACAAAGGATGGAACGCAAGTGCAGTCGGAGCGCAAGATCACCGGCCGCGTCGACGAAGGCAGGCCCGCGAAGTCCCCTAAAAAGGCGGCGGCAAGTGACAGCAAGCCGAAGAAGCAACCCAGGTCTCTAGCCCGGCCGCCGGCGCGTGGCGATATCAGACTCAACGTCGGGCTCTGTGGGCAGATGGGACCTGAGGGGAATATGCCAGGTCCCCTCAGATGCGAGATGGAGTTGGTTGATACGCCGGATCCGACGGTGCCGCCTGAGGTGGTGCAGCCGCCGCGGCCGCAGGATGTGACGTGGGAAGAGGTTTTGACTGAGTCCAAGAATGTGGCGTTTCCGCCGCGGCGCGTGATGGTGCAGCCTGCAGAGCGGACGCTGGTCAATCTCGACACGATTGTGTACACAACCGAGAGCGGGATATCGACGGATGTCGTTACGCTGTTGGGGTTTCCGGTCGAGGTTGAGGCGACACCGATCAGTTACACCTGGAACTTCGGCGACGGTGGTCCGAAACTCATCACGACCACGCCGGGGAAGCCGCATCCTGCCAAAGAGATCACGCATAAGTACCTGAAGCGCGCCTCAGTCAATCTCACGCTGACGACCAACTACGCAGCCCGCTTCAACGTCGCCGGCACCGGCTGGCAGTACGTCGCCGGGACCGTCCCGATCACTGGCCCCGCCACCGCGCTGCTCGTGCGGGAGGCCGTACCAGTGTTGGTGGATCCGCCTAACTGAGTTAGCGGAGGGGTAGGTGGGTGGTTATTGTCGCGCCGCCTAGTGGGAGGCCGTTTTGGGCTGTGGTGGTGCCGTTGTGGGCTGTTGTTATTGCTCGGACTATTGCCAGACCCAGGCCGGCTCCGGAGGTGCCGGGGGTTCGGGCGGCGTCGCCTCGGACGAAGCGTTCGAAGGCTGAGTCGAGTACTTGGGGTGGGATGCCGGGGCCGTCGTCGGCGATCTCGAGGGTGGCTGTTGTCGTGGTGTGGGTGACTTCTATGCGGGCCGTTCTCGCGCCGGCTGTGGCGCTGTTGTTCAGAAGGTTCGCGAGGACCTGACGGAGTCGGTCGGCGTCTCCTTGGACGGTGGTGGGCTCGCCGGTGACCTCGATCTGCAGGCCTAGGACGGGTCCCAGGCGGCGGGACTCGGCGATTGCGAGGTCCAGGAGGTCGACGGGTTCGCGGCGGACGATCAGGGAGCCGGCTCGTTCGCGGGCGAGGAGCAGTAGGTCGTCCGCGAGTCGGGACAGGCGCTCGGCCTCGCTGAGGGCGGCGACCAGTGAGCGTTCTACCTCGGCCGGTTCTGCGAGTGCTGACAGGGCGAGTTCGATCTCGCCCCGGAGTACTGCGACGGGGGTGCGGAGTTCGTGGCTGGCGTCGTCGACGAAGGCGCGTTCGCGGGCGAAGGCGACTCGGAGCCGGCCGAGCATGTCGTCGAGTGTGCGAGCCAGTCGCGCGACCTCGTCGTCACCTGGGATGGCGGGAAGTCGGCGATCCGTCTCGACGGAGGAGATCGCAGCCGCCTCGCGCGTGAGGATGTCGACCGGCCGGAGCGCCGCCCGGACCACCAGCCGGCCTGCCAGGGCGAGGAGGCCGACAAGCACGGGAGCGGCGAGGAGCAGGATGACCAGTAGGCGTTCACGTGCGGCTTCCAGCGGTTTCGCGGATACACCGACCGCCAGAATCTGCCCCGACTCCAGTTGCACCGACATGCGCCGTACCGACGTCGAGTGGGCGTCGATCGACACCGACCGGGTGATGGGAGCGTCGCGCTGGAGCTCTGTGACTTCGGCGGTCGTGAGCAGTCGGCCGCCGCCGAGGGATGGTGAACTTGCGACCACTGCGCCGTCGGCCGTGTAGAGCTGCGCGAGTGGGTCGCGGGCGACTGCGCCGGTGTCGCCGGCGCGCAGGGCAGCCGAGATGTCGCCGCCGCGGATGGAGAGGTCCTGGTCGAGTGCTGAGGTGAGCTGGCTGGCCAGGGCGAGGTAGAGCAGCACTAGGCAGAGGCCCAGTCCGAGGGCCGAGCCGACGACGAACACGAAGGTCACGCGGGCGCGGAGCGAGCGCGGTAGCAGTCGCATCGTGCGCACCTCCGTCGTCGCAGCCCCTGAGGGCGATTGTCCGTGCGTGGATGCTCGATCACATTGCAGCTCGCTGTAATACCTCAGATCGCAGGCCGGACGGCTTTCAGCGTGTTCTCATGTGGTTGGGGTGAGGCTGGGAGGCGTGAGTAAGCACCAGTCGCAGCCTCCTTCTTCGGCCCAGCATCGGCTCGGGCTGGTGGGTCTTCGACGGGCCGAAGGCTGGGAGTTGCACCCTGGTGTGCGGTCGGCCGACGGCCGGGACCGGGCGGCTGACCTGGCCCGCGACGTACTGGGATCGTGGACTTTCGCGGTGGTAGCGGCCGCCCTGGTTGTGGCGAGCGTCGTGATGTCGGTACGCCGGGACCACGCGGCCGGTGCGGCTTCCTTGCTGAATGTGGTGGTGTCCGGCCTGGTCCTGCTGGAACTGTCCGTCGTACTGATGACTGCTCGCCGGTCCGACGAGATGGCGGGCGAAGTGGCTCTCTTCGAGCTCGAGTCGGACCGGCGTTCCGCCGCTGCGGTCGAGGATCTCCGGGATGAGGTCGAACGGCTGCGAGGCGATCTGGCACGACTCACCGCCCGCCTGCAGACCTCTGCCCGCCCGATCGACGAGACGCGCCAGACCGACGAGACGCGCGGGTGAGAAGAGTGGCGGCAGCAGGAAGTACAGGTTCCCGGTAGCACCGAGGACGGGTGCTGAACTCGAACCTACGCTCGCAGATATGCGGTTGCTCGTAGTGGAAGACGATCCCGGGATGGCCGATCTGCTGGCCCGTAGCCTGCAGCGCGAGGGCTATGCGGTGGACAGCGCGACCACCGGCGAGGACGCGCTGTGGAGCGCCAGCGAGAACGAGTACGACGGGGTAGTGCTCGACGCGATGATCCCTCCGCCGGACGGATTCGAGGTCTGCCGACGGCTGCGGGCGGAAGGACGGTGGGTGCCGGTGCTCATGCTCACCGCGCGGGACGCCGTACAGGATCGGGTGCGGGGCCTGGACGCCGGCGCTGACGACTACCTGGTGAAACCGTTCGCTCTGGCGGAGTTGCTCGCCCGGGTTCGTTCGCTCACCCGGCGGGGCCCACTCGAACGTCCCACCGTCCTGCAGGTCGGCGATCTGACGCTGGATCCCGCGTCACGCGCCGTCCAGCGCGGAAGGGTCGAGGTCGACCTCTCGCCGAAGGAGTTCGCCCTGCTCCACGAACTCATGCGCAGGCCGGGCGAGGCGCTCAGCCGCACCCATCTGATCGACCACGTCTGGGACTTCGCGTACGACGGTGGGTCGAACGTGGTCGAGGTCTACATCCGCTACCTCCGGCAGAAGGTCGATCGCCCCTTCGGCCGCGAGACCATCCGCACGGTCCGCGGCGCCGGCTACCGGCTCGACCCCGAGCACTGAACACCGACCCCGGCGGGTCAAATGCCGGGAGAAGAACGCTGCCGAAGGAGCGACGATGCGGGCGCTGACCGTCCGACCTGGCGTGAAGGACTCGTTGAGCATCAGGGAGGTGCCGGAGCCACCGCCCGCGGAAGGCACGGTGCTGGTCAGAGCGCTGGCGCTTGGCCTGTGCGGCACCGACTCCGAGATCATCAACGGCGAGTACGGCGAGGCGCCGCCGGGCGAGGACTTCCTCGTACTCGGCCACGAGAACCTGGGCACCGTCGAGGAGGCTCCGCCGGGCAGCGGACTGTCTGTCGGTGATCTGGTGGTCGGGATCGTGCGCCGGCCCGACCCCGAGCCCTGCGCCGCCTGCGCGGTCGGCGAATGGGACATGTGCCGCAACGGCCGCTACACCGAGCACGGGATCAAGGGTTTGCACGGATTCGCCCGCGAACGGTGGCGAGCTGAGCCGGACGCCGTCGTACGGGTGGATGCCTCGCTCGGACGGCTGGGAGTCCTGCTCGAACCGGCCACCATCCTCGCGAAGGCCTGGGAGCAGATCGAGCGGATCGGGCACCGAGCGTTCTGGCAACCACAGGTGGTCGCCGTCACTGGCGCCGGCCCGGTGGGTCTGCTCGCGGCCCTGCTGGGTGTCCAGCGCGGCCTGACCGTGCACGTGTTCGATCGCGTCACGGACGGACCGAAGCCAGACCTTGTCCGCTCGTTGGGTGCGACCTATCACCACGACTCGGTACCGGACTCCGGGCTCAAGGCCGATGTAGTGATCGAATGCACCGGGGTGCCGGACGTCGTGGTCGACGTGGCGAGGAACCACGCGTCCGACGCGATCGTGTGCCTGACCGGTGTATCGGGCGTCGGTACGCCGCTGCCGGTTGACGTCGGCGCGCTCAACCGGGACGCGGTACTCGGCAACGAGGTCATCTTCGGGACCGTCAACGCGAACCGGCGACACTACGAGCAAGGCACCCAGGCACTCGCCACCGCCGACGGTCAGTGGTTGAGCCGGTTGATCACCCGCACCGTTCCGCTCGACCGCTACCGCGAGGCGTTCACCCGGCAGCCGGACGACGTCAAGGTCACGCTCGACCTCGAGCCGACCCACCAATGACCCAAGCGAGAACTCAGCCGGGGAGCCAGCCGACCCGGCCGATCAGGTACGTCGCGCCGACGAGCGCCACGATGTCGATCAGCGCATGCGCAACGACGAGTGGCATCACCCGGCCCCAGCGCCGGTAGAGGAAGACGAACAGCACCCCCATCACCACGTTGCCGGCGAAACCGCCTAGCCCCTGATAGAGGTGATACGAGCCGCGGAGGAGTGCGCTGGCCGCAGTACTGCGGCGGTTGGACCACCCCAGTTGCCCAAGGCGACGGGTGAAATAGCCGAGCACGATGACTTCTTCCAGTACTGCGTTCTGCACCGCGACCGCGACCAGGATCGGGATGCGCCACCAGGTATCCGGGAGCTGCGCGGGATCGACCGTGAGATTGATGCCGACGGCAACCGCCGCGAGGTAGAAGGCCAGACCTGCTCCGCCGACGCACGCGGCCACCGCCGTACCGCGCAGCAGGTCGCGTTGGCGGTCGCTGAGGTCGAACCCCAAGGTCCGCAGGGATTCGCCGCCTCGCGCCAAGAAGTGCGCGACCAGGACCACCGGTACCAAAGCCGTCGCGATCCCGAAGACCTGCCAGGCGAGGTCCAGCCAGGGACGGCCCGGAGCAGCCGAGCCGACGATCACCGTCGTCTGATCGCTGAGCCCCTTGTGCGAGGTCAGCGAACCGGTGAAGGAGATCAATGCCGAGACCCCGGAAGCGCCGAGCGACAGCGCTAGAACCAGCCACACCTCCCCCACCCAGACGCGGCGCCCGGTTGCCGCGGACGATGCGGCTGGCCGGGCACCAGAGTCGGGGGCGGGCACTGGCACTAGGCGGCCTTGGGCGGGATGACCACGACGGGGCACGGCACCCGGAACACCAGTTGCGGCGCGAGCAGGCTGGCCTTCGCCCGGCTCAGGTCGCTGGGACGCGGCGGGTCGAGGACGAGCAGATCAGCATGCTCGACAGCAGCCAGTACGACCTGCAGCGTCGACCCGTGCACCGCGGCGCGAGTGGCGTCGTTCCCGGCCCCGAGGGCGTCATCAACCATCCGGGCAAGTCTGGCATCGGCATCGGCCTGGGGGTCGGCCGGGCTCAGGCTCGGAGCCAGCGGCGGTCGCGCGCCGGGAGCGGCGGGCGGCCGCGCCGGGCGCCAAGCCATCACCGCGTGCACCCGCGCCTTGCGGAGTCGCGCCTCGGCGGCGGCCCATCTCAGCGCCTCCCGCGAACCCGTCGCCGGGTCGATCGCGACCACGATCAATTCACTCATGACGTCACCTCCGACGGGCCGGACTGCTCACCAGGGACGCCCCGGGCCACAGCGGACAGCGGTCTGGCGATGTCCTCGAGCGACTTGCGTTCGGCGTCCACTCCGAAGAACCAGGCGATCAGGCCGCCCGCGATCATGATCACCGCTCCGATCACATAACCCCAGGTCAGCGGGGTCTTGTCGGTCCCCGAGCCGATCAGCCGACCGAACAGCCACGGCGCCACCACACCGCCGGCGCCCTGCGAGATGGCGAAGAAGAACGAGATCGCCTGGCCGCGCAGTTCCAGCGGGAAGATCTCGCTGACGGTCAGGTAGGCGGACGACGCACCGGCAGAGGCGAGGAAGAAGATCACACACCACAGCGCGGTCTGGGTCGTCGCATTCAGCAGGCCGGCGTGGAAGAGCGCTGCCGAGCCGAGCAGCAACACCCCCGACACTCCGTAGGTGAACAGGATCATCTTGCGCCGGCCGATCGTGTCGAACAGGTGCCCGATGAGCAGTGGCCCGAGCAGATTGCCCAGCGCGAACGGGAAGAAGTAGTAACTCGTGTGAGCCTTCGGTACGCCGTAGAAGTGCTGGAGCACCAAGGCGTAGGTGAAGAAGATCGCGTTGTAGAGGAACGCCTGCGTCACCATCATCGAGAACCCGAGGAACGATCTCGACGGGTAGTCCCCGAAGAACACCTTCGCCATCCGCAGGTAGGAAACGCTGACGACGGGTGTGACCTCGAGCGCCTTGCTCTCGGGAACCGGCGTCAGCTTGACCCCTTGAGCCTCTGCCCGCTGCTCGATCGCCGTGACCGTTCGCTCCGCTTCCTCCTCCCGCCCGTGCGTCATCAGCCAGCGCGGGCTCTCCGGGATCGTCCGGCGCAGGAAGATGATGATCAGACCGATCACCGGTCCGATGAAGAAGCCGATCCGCCAGCCCAGGTCGACCGGGACGTGGTCGGACAGCAGGTAGAGGTTGGCCGCCGCGCCGAACGCCGCGCCACCCCAGTACGTCCCGTTCACCGCGATGTCGACCCGACCGCGGTAGCGCGACGGGATCAGTTCGTCGATGGCCGAGTTGATCGCCGTGTACTCGCCGCCGATCCCCATCCCGGCGATGAACCGGAAGATCAGCAGGAACCACAGGCTGAACGACAGACCGCCGATCCCACTCGCCACCAGGTAGACGCCCAGCGTGACGATGAAGAGCTTCCGGCGCCCGAGCCGGTCGGTGATGCGCCCGAAGAACAACGCGCCCACGACCTCGCCCGCCAGATATACCGAGCCGACGGCGCCGACCTGCGCGGCGGACAAGCCCAGCGTGCTCTGGTAACCCGCCTGCGACACGATCTGGATCTCCAGGCCGTCGAGCACCCAGGAGACGCCGAGTCCGACGACCACGAGCCAGTGGAATCTGGTCCACGGCAACCGATCCAGCCGGGCCGGCACCAGACTGCGGACCGGGCCGAGTTCCTTCGCAGAAGTCATGGCACTCATCGGAAACTCCTCTCACCACGCCTGCTCTCCGAGCCTGAACCGCCGATCATGAGAAGGCTGTGAGAACGTCACGGCGCAGCGGCTGGGTCCTGTGGCTCGGGGTAGCCGAACGGTGCGATACCGGCCTGCAACGTGACCGGGGCAGCGTTCTCGAAGGTCAACGTGACCGGGAAGTACTGTCCAACCGTCACTGCTTGCTGCAGGCCTTCGAGAACGATCTCGGTGGTCGACTCGAGATCGACGAATCCTCCGGCCGGCAAGGAGATCGCGGAGACACGATGTCCGTCCTGCTCCAGCTGGACGTTGGCAGCGAGCGTCGTGGAGACCCCGACGAGAGCATCCGGGGTCGTCGCGGACTGGTTCGTGATCGCCAACCGGAGCGGCGTACTGGCTCCGGCTGTGTCGCCCTGGGGGCCGTCGATCCAGATGTCGCTGACGGTGACCTGGCCCGAATCGGCGTCGACACCGCCGCTCGGCAGGTCCTGGTACGGATCACCCACACTGCAGCCCGTCACCACGCCCACCGCAAGCAGGGCCGGCAACCATTTGATGGCCTTGCGGCCTAGCCGGGTCCTAGTCATCTCAAGCTCCTCGTTCCGATTTGCGACCGTTGGTATCAACGGTGACAAGGAGCTGATGAGAAATCCGTGAAAGCCGATCAGCCCGGATTCAAGGTGTTCTTGACGGCGGTGGCGATGCGGAGTTGGGCGGCTCGGGTTTCGCCGCCGAGGGCGAGGATGCTGGCGAAGCCGTGCATCATGCCGGGCTCGCAAACGAGCTCGACCGGTACGCCGGCCTTCGCCAGCCGTTCGGCGTATTCGTTGCCCTCGTCCCGCAACGGGTCGAAGCCACCAGTCACCACGTACGCCGGCGCGACACCGCTCAGGTCCTCGGTGAAGATCGGCGAGATGAGCGGATCCGACCGCACCGACGGATTCGGGGTGTAGTGGTCGCGGTACCAGTTGATGTCTTCCTCGGTCAGGAAGAACCCTTCACCGAACAGATCACGACTCGGGCGGCGTCCGACGAGATCCACTGCCGGATAGATCAGCACCTGGAGCGCCGGTGCCGGCAGGCCCCGGAGTACACACTGCTGGGCGACGACGGCGGACAGGTTGCCGCCTGCGCTGTCGCCGCCGACCCCGACCAGGGACGGGTCGACGCCGAGATCCTCGGCGTGCTCCACGGCCCAGGAGAAGGCGGCGATGGCGTCCTCGGCCGCGACCGGCGCCTCGGCCTCCGGAGCCAGCCGGTAGTCGACGGAGAGGATGCGGACGCCGGCCTCGTTGGCCAGGTCCCGGCAGTACGCGTCGTGGCTGTCGAGATCGCCGACGACCCAGCCGCCACCGTGGAAGAACACCAGCAGCCCGCGCCCCGCAGTACGGGGAACGTAGAGGCGGGCGCCCAGTTGGCCGTCACCGCCACGGACTGTGAGCTCCGTCACGCGTTGGACCTCGCGCGGGTGGCCGGAGACAAGGCGGGACAGCGACACCAGGTTGGCCCGGGCTGTCTCGACCGAGTGCTTCCCGCGGCCGGGCAGCAACTTCTCCACCCGGAGCAGCAACTGCAGGTCGGGGTCCAGGACGTTGCCGTCGATCTGGATGGGGGCTCCGGACAGCCTGCGCCGGACGGCCGGAGGCAGCGCTGTCAGCGGCTTCAGGGCATTGCCCTGTACTGCGCTGAGCGCGCTCCGCAGCAGCGAGTCGACTCGTTGATCCACAAAGAGTGACGCTAGCAACAAAGTCTCACGCGCCGGGCGGGCTATCTATCGTTCACGTCGGGATGGGATGCTGGGTGGCGTGGCTGGAGACTTGTTGGCGTCGCACAACCGGGAGTACGACGTCGAGCCCCCGTATGACATCGCGGAGGCCGGCGATCTCCCGCCCGACCGCTTCTCGGACCGGGAGCTGAGCTGGCTGGCTTTCAACCAGCGGGTGCTCGAGCTGGCCGAGAACGACACGGTCCCCCTGCTGGAGCGGGCCAAGTTCCTGGCGATCTTCGCGAGCAACCTGGACGAGTTCTACATGGTCCGGATCGCCGGGCTGAAGCGGCGGATCGCGGCCGGGGTGGCCGTGCGCGCCGCGAGTGGGCTGCTGCCGCGCGAGGTCCTGGACCGGAGCCTGACCCGCAGCCGTGAGCTGATGGACCGGCAGGCCGAGACCTGGCGCAAGGAGATCCTGCCGGCGCTGGTCCAAGAAGGTATCGACATCCTGCGCTGGGACGAGCTGGAGCAGTCCGAGCGCGACGAGATGACCCGTTTCTTCAGGGATCGGGTGTTCCCGGTACTGACCCCGCTGGCGGTCGACCCGTCGCACCCGTTTCCGTACATCTCCGGCCTCTCGCTGAACCTGGCGGTCGTCGTCCGCAACCCCGATACCGGTGGTGAGCACTTCGCCCGGGTGAAGGTGCCGCCACTGCTGCCGCGGTTCGTGCAGGTCGCCGAGGGACGGTTCGTCCCGCTCGAGGACGTCATCGCCACCCACCTGGGCCAGCTCTTCCCGGGCATGGAGGTCACCCAGCACCACACCTTCCGGGTCACCCGCAACGAGGACCTCGAGGTCGAGGAGGACGACGCGGAGAACCTGCTCGTCGCGCTCGAGAAGGAACTGCTGCGGCGCCGGTTCGGCCCGCCGGTCCGGCTCGAGGTGGAGGAGTCGATCGACCCGCAGGTGAAGGCGTTGCTGCTGTCCGAGCTCGGGGTCACCGAGGCCGAGGTGTTCGAGCTGCCCGGCCCGCTGGATCTGCGCGGCCTCTTCACGATCGCCGCGCTGGACCGGGCCGAGCTGAAGTACCCCGGCTTCGTGCCGTCGACCCACCCGCACCTGGCCGAGGTGGAGACCGCGAACCCGGCGGACCTGTTCTACGCGCTCAAGCAGCGCGACGTGCTGGTGCACCACCCGTACGACTCGTTCTCCACCTCCGTGCAGCGGTTCATCGAGCAGGCCGCGGCCGATCCGCACGTGCTGGCGATCAAGCAGACGCTGTACCGGACCTCGGGTGACTCACCGATCGTGGACGCCCTGATCGACGCCGCCGAGTCGGGCAAGCAAGTGCTGGTGCTGGTGGAGATCCAGGCCCGCTTCGACGAGCAGGCGAACATCAAGTGGGCCCGCCAGCTGGAGCACGCCGGGTGCCACGTCGTGTACGGCGTGATCGGCCTGAAGACGCACTGCAAGCTGTCTCTGGTGGTTCGTGAGGAGCCGGACGGGCTGCGCCGCTACGTGCACATAGGAACCGGGAATTACCACCCGAAGACGGCCCGGCTGTACGAGGACCTTGGCCTGCTGACGTCCGACCGGGTGGTCACCGAGGACGTCGCCCACCTGTTCAACCACCTGTCCGGGTTCGCCCGGAGCAGTGGCTACCGCCGGATCCTGGTCGCACCCCAGTCCGTCCGCCGGGGGCTGCTCGAGCGGATCGAGCGGGAGGTCCAGCACCATCTCGCGGGCCGGCCGGCACGGGTCGGGATCAAGGTGAACAGCCTGGTCGACGAGGCCCTCTCGGACGCGTTGTACCGCGCTTCCCAGGCCGGCGTACCGGTCGAGCTGTGGATCCGCGGGATCTGCACGATCCGGCCCGGCGTACCGGGGTTGTCCGAGAACATCCGGGTCCGCAGCATCCTGGGCCGGTTCCTCGAACACAGCCGGGTCTTCTGGTTCGAGAACGGCGGTGAGCCCGAGGTGTGGATCGGCTCGGCCGACCTGATGCACCGCAACCTGGACCGCCGGGTCGAGGTCCTGGTCCAGCTGAAGGAGAAGGACCACATCGCTGAGCTGAGGGAGTTGTTCGAGCTCGCCTTCGACGAGCGGACCGGCTCCTGGTGGCTGCAGCCCGACGACACCTGGCAGGCCAGGCTGACCGGCGAGGACGGCGAGCCGCTGCGCGATCTGCAGGAAACCCTGATCGCCACCCGGGGCCGCCGCAGACAAGCGGAGCCCATTACCTAAGGTTGATTTTGTGAGCAACCCGGCGACTGTCATCGCCGCGGGTGGTGCAGTGTGGCGAGAGAGCCGCGGCAGTCGGCAGGTCCTGCTGGTGCACCGCCCCCGGTACGACGACTGGTCCCTTCCCAAAGGCAAGCTGACTCCGAACGAGCACGTCCTGGTCGCCGCCCGGCGGGAGATCGAGGAGGAGACCGGCCAGCAGGTGGTGCTCGGGCCGCCGTTGGGCGTGCAGCGCTACGACGTCCGCAGGAACGGCGGCACCACGCCGAAACTCGTGCACTACTGGGCGGCCGAGCTGGCCGGCCAGGAGCAGGAGTTCGAGCCGAACGACGAGGTCGACCAGCTCGAGTGGCTCCCGGTGGACAAGGCGAAGAAGAGGCTCAGCTATCCGCGGGACGTCGACATCCTGAACGGCCTGGACGCGGTGATCCCGGTGGTGTCCACGGTGGTCCTGGTCCGTCACGCCGAGGCGATAAAACGCAAGGACTGGAACGGCAAGGACACCGCCCGGCCGTTGACCTCCCAGGGGACCGCGTCCGCTCAGCGGTTGACCGGCGTACTGGCTGCCCTGGGCGTCGACAAGATCATCAGCAGCGACGCTGAACGCTGTGTGAGCACTATCACGCCGTACGCCGCGTCGGTGGGCCTGCCGATCGAGCTGCATCCGGAGATCTCGGAGCGCGGGTACGGGGCGGACCCTTCGGCGCTGGAAGGGATCGCGAACGACGCGTGGAAGCCCGGCAACATCACGGCGATCTGCTCTCACCGGCCGGTCCTGCCCGCGCTGTCGAAGGCCCTCGGTCTCAAGGTCGGCAAGTTCTCCCCCGGCGCCTTCCTGGTCGCCCACCGGCTGGCCGACGGCCGGACCATCCGCGAACGCTTCAGCGCCCCCTGACCACCACCAGCAGCACACCGCCTTAACTCTTGGCAAAGAGATCATCACGGTCGGGGCGGCCTCCGAGTCAGCTGGGTGGCTGCGGGTATGTTCCTATCAACCGGCGCCCCACCGGGTGCCCGGGCCACGGAGAGGTTCGGGGCCGCACCATGACGACGATGCGAGAACTCACTCTGATCGGGATCCGGATGGAGTCGCCCGACCGGGCGCCCGTGATGATGCTGCGCGAGACCGAGGGCTACCGCTATCTGCCGATCTCGATCGGCTCGGTCGAGGCGACCGCGATCGCCTACGAGGAACAGGGCCTGCGCCCGTCCCGGCCGTTGACGCACGACCTGATGCGGGACCTGATCGAGGCCTTCGGCGTCACCGTCGTGGCGGTCGAGATCGTCGAACTCCGCGACGCCGTCTTCTACGCGGAACTGGTACTGGGCAACGGCGCCCGGGTCTCGGCCCGGCCGAGCGACTCGGTCGCCCTCGCGGTCAGACTCGGTACGCCGATCCGCTGCACCGAACAGGTCCTGCGGGAAGCCGGCGTGGCCACTCCGGAGGAGGAGCAGGCCGAGCTCGAACGCTTCCGGCAGTTCCTCGACGGCGTCGCCCCGGAGGACTTCTCCAGTTGATACCGGACCGTGACCAACAGCCGCTTGAATTCACTCAGGGTCACCGCCACTAACTCAGTTCACCTGCTGGCCTTCTAGTGGCACGCCGGACGTCGCGATTGCTACCGGAATCGTTCACCGCTCGTTCATCCGCGACGGCCCACCCGGTCACCTGGTCTCCCTACCGTCTGTGGCAGTTCACACAAGTCTGAATTCTTGCAGAAGGGCAACACTCTCGTGTCCGTCAACCGCTTGCTCCGCGTCGGCTCCGTCGCCGTGGTATCCCTCGGCGTCCTCGCCTTGAGCGCCTGTGGCAGTGACCCCGAGCCGTCCGGCTCCTCCAGTCCGTCGGGCTCGTCCTCGAGCTCCACCGGCGCGGCCGAGTGCCCGCAGGGCACCCTGAACGCCGAAGGCTCCTCGGCACAGAAGAACGCCATCGAGGAAGTCATCAGCAAGTACAACGAGGACTGCGCCGACGTCACGGTGAACTACAACCCGACCGGTTCCGGTGCGGGTATCAAGCAGTTCAACGCGAGCCAGGTGGACTTCGCCGGTTCTGACTCCGCACTGAAGACCGTGGGCGCCGACGGCGCCGTCAGCGAGGCCGACGCGGCCGCGAAGCGTTGCGCCGGCAACCCCGCGCTCAACCTTCCGATGGTCATCGGCCCGGTCGCCATCGCCTACAACGTCGACGGCCTGAGCAAGCTGATCCTGGACGGCCCGACGGCCGCGAAGATCTTCCAGGGCACCGTCAAGACCTGGAACGCGCCGGAGATCGCCAAGCTGAACCCGGGCGTCACGCTCCCCTCGGCCCAGATCGCGGTCTTCTTCCGTTCGGACGAGTCCGGCACCACCGAGAACTTCAGCAACTACCTGGCCGCGGCCGGTGGCGGCGCTTGGACCGGCAAGCCGGCCAAGAAGTGGACCGGCACGGGCGCCGGCAAGGAGAAGTCCGCCGGTGTCGCCGAAGGCGTGAAGAGCACCAAGAACTCGATCACCTACGTCGAGTGGAGCTACGCGGTCGACAACAAGCTGGGCGTCGCCCAGGTCGACACGGGCGCCGGCCCGGTCGAGCTGTCCGCCGACTCCGCCGGTAAGGCGCTCGCCGCGGCCAAGCCGGCCGGTACCGGTAGCGACCTGGCCCTGAAGCTGGACTACGCGACCAAGGCCCCGGGTGCCTACCCGATCATCCTGGTCACCTACGAGGTTGCCTGCAGCAAGGGTCTGCCGGCCGAGAAGACCGCGCTGGTCAAGAGCTTCCTGAGCTACTTCGCCAGCACCGCTGGTCAGGCCTCGCTGACCGAGCTGAACTACGCGCCGCTGCCGGAGGAGACCCGGACCAAGGTCGACGCCGCCATCCAGGCGATCAGCTGATCGCAGTACGTCGATGATGCGAGCCCCGGCCGTTCCCACCTGGCCGGGGCTTCGCCTCGTGACAGCCCCTGAAAACCTGGTGAGCATCGTGACCCCCGAAGTCCCCGGCGCTTGGAGCAGCACCCATGAGTAGTACAGACGGCACGGCCCCGCCCGACCGGCCGGCAGACAAGAAGATGGATCTGGGACCGGTCGGCCACCTCGGCGACCGGTTGTTCGCGGCCCTGGCCCGCGGGTCCGGTGGGCTCGTGGTCCTGATCGTCGCGTTCGTGGGCATCTTCCTGCTGGCGCTGGCGATCCCGGCACTGGCCAAGGACCAGAGCAACTTCCTCTTCTCGCGGATCTGGGAGCCCGGGGGCGACAACCCGCGGTTCGGTATCGCCGCACTGTTCTATACGACGATGATCAGCTCGATCATCGCGATGGCGATCGCGGTGCCGATCGCGGTCGGGGTCGCCCTGTTCACCACGTACTACGCGCCGAAGCGGCTGGCCTCGCCGGTCTCGCACGCGATCGACCTGCTGGCCGCCGTCCCGTCGATCATCTACGGCCTCTGGGCGATCATCTTCTTCGCCCCGATCCTGCGTCCGGTGATCAACGGCCTGTCCGACGCACTCGGCTGGATCCCGCTCTTCGAGAAGCCCCCCACCGACAACGTCGGGGTCGTGTTCACCGCGTCCGTCGTGCTGGCGATCATGATCCTGCCGGTGGTCACCGCGATCAGCCGGGAGATCTTCGCGCAGACCCCGACCACGCACCGCGAAGGTGCGCTCGCGCTCGGCGCCACCCGGTGGGAGATGATCCGGATGGCGGTCCTGCCGTACGGCCGCTCCGGTGTGGTCAGCGCCTCGATGCTCGGCCTCGGCCGGGCGCTCGGTGAGACCGTCGCCGTGCTGATCATCCTGTCGGTCCCGAACGGCAACGACCCGTGGGACCCGTCCATCTTCGCCGGCGGTGAGACCTTCGCCTCGAAGATCGCCAACAACGCCGCCGAGTTCGACACGCCGGAGAAGACCGGCGCCTACATCGCCGCGGGTCTGGTGCTGTTCGTGGTGACCTTCCTGGTCAACTCGGCCGCCCGCCTGATCGTCGCCCGCAGCGGCCCCGGCAACAAGCGCCCGCGCAAGGTTCGTAGCGACAAGAACGGCGCCGACAAGGCCGCGCAGACCGAAGGAGCCGCCTCGTGACCACTCTCGCTGCGAACAAGCCGGCGTACGACGGGACGACGCTCGACCTGACCGGCAAGTCCGGCGGCCGGGCGTTCAGGAACACCCTGGCCACCGTGCTGATCATCCTCTGCTTCCTGATCGCCCTGGTGCCGCTGCTGTGGATCCTCTGGACCGTCATCAGCAAGGGCTACAACCTGCTGCTGGACGGCAGTTGGTGGTCCGAGTCCCAGCGGGGCATCACCGTACGGCGGGTCGGCGGCGGCGCGTACCACGCCATCATGGGCACCCTGATCATGTCGCTGATCTGCGCCGTGATCGCGGTCCCGATCGCCATCTTCGGCGCGGTCTACCTGGTCGAGTACGGCAAGGGCACCAGGGCCGCCAAGGTGGTCAGCTTCATGATCGACATCCTCACCGGTGTCCCGTCGATCGTCGCCGCGCTGTTCATCTACGCCGTCTGGATCACCATCCTCGGCCTCAACCGGGTCGGGTTCGCGGTATCACTGGCCTTGGTCTTGTTGATGTTGCCAGTCGTACTGCGCTCCACGGAGGAGATGCTGAAACTGGTGCCAGACGAGTTACGCGAGGCGTCGTACGCGCTCGGGGTGCCGAAGTGGAAGACGATCCTCAAGGTCGTCGTACCGACCGCGTTCGGCGGCATCGTCACCGGCGTGATGCT
The DNA here is from genome assembly GCF_035687465.1 of Kribbella sp. Lineage (NCBI taxonomy): Bacteria > Bacillati > Actinomycetota > Actinomycetes > Propionibacteriales > Kribbellaceae > Kribbella > Kribbella sp. Next base: position 8,337 of record NZ_DASRXP010000506.1, on the reverse strand, counting down.
CGGTCTGGCCCGGGTGATGGGTGAGACCGCTCCACTGCTGATCCTGGTCGGCTACTCCAAGAACATCAACCTGAATCCGTTCGACGGGTTCATGGGCGCGCTGCCGACGATGATCAACCAGGACCGCACGGAACTGGCGCTGCAACCGGCCGCGGACCGGGTCTGGGCGGCGGCTCTGACGCTGATCCTGCTGGTCATGCTGCTCAACATCCTGGCCCGCCTGGTGGCGCGGTTCAGTACCATCAAGTCCAAATAGTCGAGAGGTTCTGAGTCGATATGGCGAAGCGCATCGAGGTCAGCGGCCTCAACGTCTACTACGGAGATTTCAAGGCCGTCGAGGATGTGTCGATGACGATCGAGCCCCGCTCGGTCACCGCGTTCATCGGTCCGTCCGGCTGCGGCAAGTCCACCTACCTGCGCACCCTGAACCGGATGCACGAGGTACTCCCCGGCGCCCGGGTCGAGGGCAAGGTCGTGCTCGACGAGCAGGACCTGTACGCGCCGGGCATCGACCCGGTGGCGGTCCGCCGGGTGGTCGGCATGGTGTTCCAGCGGCCGAACCCGTTCCCGACCATGTCGATCTTCGACAACGTCGCGTCCGGGCTGAAGCTGAACGGCGTCAAGGACAAGAAGAAGCTGACCGAGGTGGTCGAGCGGTCCCTGCACGGCGCGAACCTGTGGAACGAGGTGAAGGACCGCCTCGAGAAGCCGGGCGCCGGCCTGTCCGGTGGCCAGCAGCAACGACTTTGTATCGCGCGGGCGATCGCGGTCGAGCCGGAGGTGATCCTGATGGACGAGCCCTGCTCGGCCCTGGACCCGATCTCGACGCTGGCGATCGAGGACCTGATCGAGAAGCTGAAGGACAAGTTCACCGTCGTCATCGTCACCCACAACATGCAGCAGGCGGCCCGGGTCTCGGACCAGACCGCCTTCTTCAACCTGGCGGCGACCGGCAAGCCCGGCCGGCTGATCGAGATGGGCGCGACCAAGCAGATCTTCTCGAACCCGACCGAGAAGGCCACCGAGGACTACATCACCGGCCGCTTCGGCTAAACCGGCTCCGCCGGTCGCTTACGTCCGAAGAACCGAGGGTCCTGCCCTACGGTTCTTCGGACGTTGTCGTTGTCTAGAAGAGGTTTCGCAGTACTCCGTACAGCGCCATCGCCGCCAGGAATGCCATCGGTACGACGCGTTGCAGGCGGGCACTCGGTCTTGGCCGGGGCAACCGGAACCAGCGCAGCCGCTCCAACGTCCATGCGAGCAGCATGTATCCGACCAGCAGCGCCACCACGGGCAGAACCACGAACATCGGTGGGTTGAACGACCACGCCCGCTCCACATCCCCTTGCAGCAAAGCCGCGGCCATCCGCGTCGTACCGCAGAACGGGCAGTTCAGTCCTGTCAGGGCGTGGAACGGGCAAGGCAGTCCGATCCGCCCACCCGACAATCCGTTGACCACGGCAAGCACCGCGCCACCCGCCAGGGTGCCCGCAAGACCGACCACCCTACGGTCCAACGGCTCCGGCATGGCATCGCCGTGGTGGATGGCTCTAGGGTGTGCCGGATGCATGGGATCTACGGTAAACCTTTGCGCTGACCGTGATCCGGACTCCCCGGAGCGGTGCGTGGCCGGTGAGCCTCGAACTCGTTAGCCTGCAATGACTCCTCAACAAGATCAGAAGGGACCGTCGTGAGCACTCCGACGCCACCACCGGGTTTCGACCCGAACGACCCGAACCAGCCGGGCGAACCCGACCAGACGCCTGACCAGCCGGGGCCGTACGGTCAGCCGGGGCAGTACGGACAGCCTCCCCAGGACGGCCAGCCTGGCGCGTACCCCGGTCAGCCGGGCCAGCCGGGTCAGTACGGACAGCAGCCGGGTCAACCCGGCCAGTACGGTCAGCCCGGCGCCTACCCGGGTCAGCCCGCTCAGCCGGGCCAGTACGGGCAGCCGGGACAACCTGGTCAGCCTGGTCAGCCGCAGCCCGGCCAGTACGGGCAGCAGCCTGGGCAGTACGGTCAGCCGGGCGCGTACCCGGGACAGCCGGGCCAGCCTGGTCAGCCCGGCCAGTACGGTCAGCCGGGCCAGCAGCCCGGGCAGTACGGGCAGCCGGCTCCGGGGCAGCCCGGTGGCTCCTACGGACAGCAGCCCGGCCAGTACGGCGCGACGCCGTATGGTCAGCAGCCGTATGGCGGCTACGGGTACGGCGCACCAACGGGTGGAAGCCTGGCGACCTGGCCGGTCCGGGTCGGCGCCTACCTGATCGACGCCATCATCGTCGTGATCCCGACCGCCATCGGCAGCACGCTGAGTGGCAATGAGATCGGTGTGGTGTATTGGATTTTCTTCTTGATCGCCATCGGCCTCTGGGTCTACAACCGGTTCGTCCAGCAGGGCCAGACCGGCCAGAGCTGGGGCAAGAAGGCCGTCGGTCTGAAGCTGGTCGGCGCGGACACCGGTGAGCCCATCGGCCCGGGAAGGGCGTTCCTGCGCGACATCACGCACATCCTGGACGGCCTGCCGTGCTACCTGGGCTACTTGTGGCCGCTGTGGGACGAGAAGAAGCAGACCTTCGCGGACAAGATCAACAACACCTACGTCATCAAGCTCTGACCCAGCTGATCGGTCAGATCGGACGCCGTGGCCTGGTCAGGCCACGGCGTCCTGCGTTAGCCCCCGGACTGGCCATACTCATCCGAAGTGATTCCTGAGCGCCCAGAAAGGACGACCGTGAGCACCCCTCCTTACGGCCCGAACGACCGCCCGCAGGACCGACCTCCCGTCCCGGGCCAGCAACCCCCGTACCCAGGCGGTGGCAACCCCGGCGGTCCCGGTGGACCCGGTGGCGGGTACCCGGGGCAGCCCGGGCAGCCGGGCCAACCGCCGTACCCGGGTCAGCCTGGTCAGTACCCCGGGCAGCCGCAGTACCCGGCTCAGCCCACGCAACCGGTCTACCCGGGGCAGCCCGGTCAGTACGGCGGCCAGCAGCAGTACAACCCGGCCCAGCCGGGCTACAACCCCTACGCGCAGACCGGCGGCTTCGGCTTCAACTACGCCCCACCCGGTCAACTCGCGGGCTGGGGCTCCAGGGTCGGCGCTTCGCTGCTCGACTCGCTGATCGCGGTGATCCCGGTCTTCGTCGGCCTGATCGCCGCGGTCGCCATCTCCGGTGACATGGAGGAGATGAGCGGCGGTGGTTCGGCAGCCCTGACGATCGGCTATCTGGCTTGTTTCGCGGTCCAGATCTGGAACCGGGTCTTCAAGCAGGGACGGACCGGCCAGTCGATCGGCAAGAAGGTGGTCGGCCTCAAGGTGGTCAGGGCTGACAACGGTGAGCTGATCGGGATGGGCAGCAACTTCGGCCGCGAGGTCTGCGCGCTCATCTTCAACAACATCTGCTTCCTGAACCTGCTCTGGCCGCTGTGGGACGACAAGCACCAGACCTGGCACGACAAGGTCGTCTCCGACATCGTCATCAAGCTCTGAGCTGTCCCTGCTCCGCTGGCGGCAGGCGCCGTCAGCGGGACAGCAGGCCGGCGCAGGTGATCGACCACAGCACGCTGGTGAAGGTGCCGATGATGAACCGCTCCGCCACCGCCTGCGGCGTCACCGAGGCCGGCTGATCGGGGCTGCGTAGCTCCGGGTACCGGGCCAGGCCCTTGATCGCCAGGATGATCGCGAGCCCCTCGGGCCAGCCCGTCACCACGGACGCGTAGATGGCGGCTCGCTCGAGAGCACCGATCAGCGCGCCACCCCGCAGTACCTCGCCTGCCTGCTGGGTCGACTGCGACCTGGTGTTGCCACGGTCCACCAACGCCAGCACGGACGTCGTCAGTGGACCGCCACCCGCCACGGCCAGGCCGCCGGCGACAAGCAGCAACGAATTCCACCAGCCCTCACCCCAGCCGGTGACTCCGTCTCCCGTCAGCACGATCAGCCCCACGGCGACCAAGCAGGCGAGAGTGAGCCCGCTCAACACGATCCCCAGGACCGACCCGGACGAAGGCAGCCAGGCCAGTACTGCCAACACCAGCCCGGCCGCGGTCAACGACAGGACAAGTGCCGTCATGCAGCCTCTCCCTGGTCAAGCAGCTCGGCCGCAAGCACGCGCCCTCGCTGCTCCTCGGCGAACCCGGCCGCCTGGGCCCGTTGCGTCACCGCTGACTGACTGATGCCGAGCTTCACACCGATCTCCCGCCGGGTCAGACCTTCCGCCAGGAGATCCGCCACCGCCCAGCCGCGCTCGCTACGCCGTCGCAGTACTGACGCCATTAACCAGAGGACAGTCTCCACCTGGTCGGCGGCGTTCGCATTCGCGCCGACCACGTTCACGTGGTGCGGACTCGACTTGGCCCGGTTGACCGCTTCCCGCGCGAACAGGAACGCTTCGCCGCTCCCCGCCCTGGTACTGCGGGGCAGTGGCCGGTCGACCTCCCCGACGCCGAGGCCGACGTACCAACTGTCCGCACGGAGCAGGTGGACGATCACATCGATGGTCGCGCGTGCCTCCGACAGCACACCCTGCACCTCATCGCCGGCCGTCCGCTCGAACTTGCGGAGCAATCCGGTCCGGCGGGGCCGCCTGTTCAGCGTAGTCAGTAGCTCGGGTACGAGATCGGTCATGCTCCGACTGCCTCGCTGATCTACCGTGAGAACGAAGACCACCGCCCTGCACCTCCTTCCCAACGCATGATTAAGGCTACAGTCTTATTCACGTAGAGTGAAGGAAATAACCTGAATCGGTTCACCCGATCACCCACCGTGATCGCCCCGCGGGCCCACCGATTCCTCAATTCTCCGCTGGAAACCAGGGTTCTCGCGGCCCGACTCACCGACCACCCTCACTCCGCGTCAGGAATTTCCCGCCCTCCCCACCTGCCTTGGCTCCGCCGTACGCCGTCGACGGCCGGACGCGACGCCTTCCCGGGCGTAGGTGCCTGTGGCATCGTGATGGCCGTGCCCGCCTCGGGGGCGGCGCGAGGCACACCTGGGCAGGGGGAACATCGCCATGCGAGGGAAGCCGATAGTCCTGGCGACGGCCGTCATCGTGGCCGTCGCAGCAGCAGTGACACCGTCCGCCACCGGCGCGAAGCCACAGGCGGCACCCGACAAGGGAACGACGGACAGGTACGTCGTCATCATGGCCGCGGATCCAGTGGTCAGCTACGACGGGGACGTGCGGGGGCTTCCCGCGACGAAGCCCGCGAAGGGCAAGAAGGTCGACCATCGCGCCGCGCCGGTCCAGCGGTACGTCGACTATCTCGAGAACCAGCACACGACCGCCCTGCGGGATGCGGGTGTCCCCCGCAGCGACGTCACCGCGGAGTACTCCTTTGCCCTGAACGGATTCGCGGCCAAGCTGACCCGCGGTGAGGCCGATGTGATCGCCCACCAGGACGGCGTGGTCGCCGTGCTGAAGGACCAGATGCAGCAACCACAGACCGACAGTTCGCCGCAGTTCCTCGGGCTGACCGACAAAGGTGGAGCGTACGACCGTGGCGTCACCGGCAAGGGGGTCGTCGCGGGCATCATCGACACCGGGATCTGGCCGGAGCACCCATCGTTCGCCGACAACGGGACCTACCCTGCCCCGCCCGCAGGGTTCGCCGTACCGTGCGAACTCGGCAACCCCGGTTACAACCCTGATGACAAACCTTTCACCTGCAACAACAAACTGCTCGGCGCCCGCGACATGCGGACGACCTACAACGACGTCATCGGCCCTGAGCTCTACGACTCCGCGCGTGACGCCGAGGGGCACGGCACCCACACCGCCAGCACGGCAGCCGGCAACAGCGGCGTCAAGGCTGAGATCTTCGACATCTCCCGCGGCAAGGTCAGCGGGATCGCGCCGCGCGCCCAGGTGATCGCCTACAAGGTCTGCGGTGACCAGGGGTGCTTCGATTCCGACACCGCTGCCGCGATCAACCAGGCCGTCGCGGACGGCGTGGACGTGATCAACTACTCGATCGGTGGCGGGGCCGGCCTGATCGGTGCGGACGAGCTCGCCTTCCTGTTCGCCGCTAACGCCGGGGTCTTCGTCGCGACGTCGGCCGGCAACTCGGGACCGGGCGCCGGGACCATCGGGGGTCCGTCCTCCGCACCGTGGGTGACATCGGTCGCCGCCTCGACCCAGGACCGGGTCTTCCAGGGATCGGTTGTCCTGGGCAACGGCCGGCGGTACTCCGGCCCGTCGGTGACACCGGGAACCGGCACGCTCCGGTTCGTCGACGCCGCCGCCGCGGGCAACGAACTGTGTCTCCTCGACCAGCAGTTCACGGCCAGCGTGGCGGGCGCCATCGTGCTCTGCAAGCGAGGGTCGAACGCCCGCGTCGACAAGAGCCACGCGGTGTTGAATGCCGGTGGTGCGGGCATGGTTCTCTACGACCTGAGCAACAACGTCACGCTGCTCAGCGACAACCACTGGGTACCGTCGGTGCACATCAACAACTCCGACGGGCTCGCAGTCAAGGCCTACCTGACCGCGGCAGGCTCCTCGGCCAAGGCCCGGATCACCGCCGGCGAGAAGAAGAACGGCCAAGGCAATTTGATGGCGGACTTCTCATCCCGTGGCCCCAACCCCGCGGCGCTGGACATCATCAAGCCCGACATCACCGCGCCGGGCGTCCGGATCCTGGCCGGCAACTCACCCGCTCCAGGGATCGTTGCGGCGTCCGATCCGAGCGGCGAGCTCTTCCAGGCGATCGCGGGTACGTCGATGTCGAGTCCGCACATGGCCGGCATCTACGCACTGATCAAGCAGGCCCATCCGGACTGGTCCGCGGCGATGGCCAAGTCTGCGGCGATGACGACCGCCCGGCAGAACGTTCTGAAGGAGAACAAGTCGACGAAGGCCGATCCGTTCGACTTCGGCGCCGGTCACGTCAAGCCAGGCGGAAAGATCAAGCAGGGCTCGATGTTCGAGCCAGGCCTGGTGTACGACGCGGGAATCAACGACTACTTCGCATTCCTCTGCGGAACCGCGCCCGAGATCTTCGCGAACCCGACGGCGACCTGCGGCAGCTTGCAGCAGGCGGGGTTCTCGCTCGATCCGAGCGACCTGAACTACCCGTCGATCGGAGTCGCGCAGGTCGCGGGCACCCAGACCGTGACGCGCAAGGTGACCAGTGTCGCCAAGGACAATTCGAAGGTCACCTACAAGCCGAAGGTCGTTGCCCCGGCGGGGTTCAAGGTCACCGTCTCGCCGAGCAGCATCACGTTGCGCCGCGGCCAGTCGGCGACGTACAAGGTGACGATCACCAACAACGGCAGCGCTCCGTTGGGCCAGTGGCGGTTCGGTTCGCTGACCTGGGAGAGCAGGGACGGGTACGAGGTGCGTAGCCCGATCGCGGTCGCTGCCAGCGCATTCGATGCCCCGGCCCAGGTCGACGGCAGCGGCACTTCAGGGACGGCGAGCTTCCCGGTGAAGTTCGGTTACACCGGCCCGTACGACGCCGAGGCGCACGGCCTGGTCGCGCGCACCGACGTCCCGGGCTCGGTCGGCCAGGATCCGGATCAGACCTTCGACCCGACCAACCCGGCCGGTACTACGGCGCACCAGTTCACGGTCAGCGGGTCGACGTACCTGCGGTGGCGGCTGACGCATCCCACCGCGGCTGTGGATCTGGATGTGTATCTCTACAACTCGGCCGGCCAACTGATTGCCTCCAGCACCAACGGCGGCACCGACGAGCTGATCGAGCTGAGACTGCCGGCGAACGATACGTACACGCTGTACGTGCACGGCTGGCAGACGCTCAACGTGACCCAGAACTACACACTGGGCTTCTGGAACGTGCCGTCCAGCACCGGTGGTTCGCTGGCGATCACGAGTGAGCCGGCAGATGCGGTGATCGGTCAGACCGGCACGGTCGGCGTCTCCTGGAGCGGCTTGGCCGCCGGCCAGGAGTACTTCGGCGCGGTAGCGCACAACCGCGACACCACCTCGCTGGGGATCACGCTCGTCCACGTCACCACCGGCTAACCGCAACACGTTCAGCGGGGAGGCACCGCCTCCCCGCTGACTGCGGATCCCCTTGCGTCCGAAGAGGTGGGGGGCCAGCCCCACGATCAATCGGACGCAAGCTAGTTAGCTTGCGCTAGCCAGTGGGGGTTGGGGGTTGGTGCAGAGGAAGGGGGTTCGGCGGCCGCCTGAGTGGTAGCTGTACTGCTTGCCGGCGGCTTCGAGCACGATGCGGCTGCCGTTGGTGAGGACCTGGGTGTAGCGCATCCCCGGCTGTGGACAGCCGAGGCTGCCGTCCGACCAGGTCACCTCCTCGGCGCTGACCAGCGTCACCTCGCCCACGCCGATCCCCAGTCGGCCGGCCAGGTCGGTC